>NZ_JBIAIN010000016.1:0-199177 GCF_042871445.1 Streptomyces sp. NPDC005794 | reverse complement strand
ACTCCACCTCCTCGATCTCCTCGATACCGACATCGGACAAACCCGCTGGCCACAGACCTGAAACGGTGACCCGCGAAGTCCGGGTCTAGGGTGGGCGCCGTGAGAGACGACACCCGGCCGCTGGCCGTATTCGACCTTGACGGCACGCTCGCCGACAGCGGCCACCGGCAGCACTTCCTGGAGGGCTCGCGACGCGACTGGGACAGGTTCTTCTCTGCGGCGCCCCACGATCCGCCGCTGGAGGAGGGTGTGGGCCTGCTCCTGACGAGTGCCGAGGAATGCGAGATCGTGTATCTGACCGGCCGACCCGAGAGGTGCCGCAGGGACACCCTGGCCTGGCTGCAACGGCATGGGCTGCCGAAGGGCAGCGTCCACATGCGGCGCGACGCCGACCGGCGGCCGGCCCGTCGTACCAAGCTGGAGATCCTGGAACGACTGGGCCGGGACCGCGAGGTGCGCGTTCTCGTCGATGACGACGAGCTGGTGTGTGATGCGGCCGAACAGGCCGGCTTCACGGTCGTACGCGCCCGGTGGGCCGTCGCCCCGCCGTCGCTGAAGGACGCTCAGGAGCGCGAGGGGCGTACCTGAGTGGGCCGGGCACGGCCCCCGTCCGGACCGGCGTAGCCGGTCAGGCGTTCTCGTCGAGCCGGAAACCCACTTTGAGCCCCACCTGGTAGTGGGCGATGCGACCGTCCTCGATATGGCCGCGGACCTGCGTCATCTCGAACCAGTCGAGATTGTGCAACGTTTCGGAGGCTCTCGCGACGCCGTTCCGGATCGCCGCGTCAAGGCCCTTTTCGGAGGTTCCTACGATCTCGGTGACCCGATAGGTGTGATTAGACATCTCATGTCTCCTTTCGTGGTTCCACGGTGCCTCACACCGCGTCGGAGCGCGAGGTATCCGCTTCCTTGCGCGACCGCCGGCCGCGAGACGTGACCCGCCTAGTGGTCCATACCGAACTCCGGTCCCTACGCCCGTGCGAGCGCCGCCCGCATCCCCCACGCGGGTTCTGTCATGTCGTCGCGCCGTGGGGCGGCATCGGCCGACAAGCCCGCCCATGCGGGGGTCGTCGAAGCCCAGGAAGGAACCTCCGCGATGGCGGAAGGCCCCACCGAGGGCCGCGCCACACCCAACTCGCCCCACTGGCCGGACGTCGAGGCGGACAATCCGCTCGAGCCGTACATGACAGCGGTGCTGGAGGGCGGTGATCCGGCGGAAGAGGCCAAGAAGGCGTCCGACCGCATCACCTCCGAGCTGATCACCGGCTGACCGGAACGGGGCGGGGTTGCCGGCACACCACCCGGGGATTCAGCCGTCGCACATCCCTTCGCTCCACAGCGGTCACGTCGAATCCAGCCGGTCACGGAAGAAGTAGGGGGCCGGGCCGTCGTACTTCCGCGACAGCCCGGCAGCCGCACCCGCTGATCCGTCCCCGGAGACTGCCATGACCGTGCTGCCCGCCTCCCCCGCTCCCGCATCCCTCGGCGTTCCCGCGCCGCGTCCGGCCGCTGCCGCCCCTCCCTCGGGATACCGCGTCGCTCTGGCCACCTGCCAGGACGACGTACGCGCCGCCCAGCGTCTGCGCCACATGGTCTTCGCCGGAGAACTCGGCGCCCGGCTCGACAGCGCCGAACCCGGCCTGGACAGCGATGCCTTCGACGCGTACTGCGACCATCTGCTGGTGCGCGAGGTGGCCACCGGAGAGGTGGTCGCCACCTACCGGCTGCTGCCGCCCGAAGGGGCCAGGCTCGCGGGCGGACTCTACGCGGAGAGCGAGTTCGACCTCGGCCGGCTCAGCCCGATCCGCCACGACCTCGTCGAGGTGGGGAGGTCCTGCGTCCACCCCGCCCACCGCGACGGTGCCGTCATCGCGCTGATCTGGGCCGGACTCGCCCGCTACATGGAGCGCACCGGCCACACCTGGCTGGCAGGCTGCTGCTCCGTACCCCTGGCGGACGGAGGGGCCCTGGCCGCCAGGACCTGGGACACCGTACGGACCCACAACCTGGCGCCCGAGGAGTACTGGGTCACGCCCCATCGCCTCTGGGACACCACCGGGCACCCCGGCGGCGGCGCGGGCGGCCGCGCCGGACTGCCGCCGCTGCTGCGTGGCTACCTGCGCCTCGGCGCCTGGGTCTGCGGAGCCCCGGCCCACGACCCGGACTTCGGCGTCGCGGACCTCTACGTCCTGCTGTCGATGCACCGCACCGACCCGCGCTACCTGCGCCACTTCCTCTCGCTGGCGCCGCTCCGATGAGTGCCTGGCTGCCCGTCGCCCCCTGCACCCCGCGCGACTGCGCACACCACGAGGGCGCCACACGTGCGCCTCTGCCCGCCGCGGCCCTGCTGCTCGCCGGGTGCGCCCTCACCTTCCTCGGGGTGCTGTGCGTGCCCGTGGTGCTGCTCCTGGCACCGTCGTACCGCGACCGGCTGACCCGCCGGTGGGCGTACGGGGTGGTGCGGGCCTTCGGCGTACGCATACGGGTCACCGGGTGCCCGGTGGAACGGACCCGGCCACCGGAGGGTGAGCTCGTGGTGGCCCATCACGTCTCATGGCTGGACATCCCGCTCGTGGCCGCGGTGCTCCCGGCCCGGATGGTCGCCAAGAGCGAGATACGGAACTGGCCGGTGCTCGGACCGCTCGCGGCGCTCGGCGGCACGCTGTTCATCGAGCGGGACCGGCTGCGGGCCCTGCCGCACGCGGTGCGGACCGTCGCCGGAGCACTGGCCTCCGGATCACGGGTCGCGGTGTTCCCGCAGGGCAGCACGTGGTGCGGCCGGAGCGGCGGCGGCACCTACCGGCCCGCCGCCTTCCAGGCGGCGATCGACGCCGGTGCCGCCGTCCGCCCGGTCCGCATCAGCTACCGGACGACGCGGACGGACACGGCGGGAGCCGCCGCGTTCGTCGGTGACGACCCGCTCGCCGCCTCGCTGTGGCGCGTGGTGACCGCCGCCGGGCTCACCGCCGAGATCCGGATCCTGCCACCGGTCCTCGTGGAGGGTGAGCCCGACCGGCGGGCACTGGCCCGCGCGGCTCAGTCCGCCGTGGCCAGCGACAGCGCGAACCTGCCCGCCGCGTCCGTCCACCACTGATCCAGCCGCAGGCCGGCCGCTGCCAGCTCGTCGCGCACCGTCTCCTCGCGGAACTTCGCCGAGATCTCCGTGCGCAGTTCCTCGCCCTCCTCGAACTGCACCACGAGGTCCAGCTCCCTGACCTTGACCGTGAGTGCGCGGCGGGCGCGCAACCGCATCTCGATCCACTCGTGGTCCGGATCCCAGAGGGCCACATGACGGAAGTCGTCGAGCGGGAAGTCCGCCCCCAGCTCACGGTTCACCACCGCCAGCACGTTCTTGTTGAAGGCGGCCGTCACCCCGGCCGCGTCGTCGTACGCCGCCACGAGGGTCGCCTCGTCCTTGACCAGGTCCGTACCGAGCAGCAGTCCGTCCCCAGGTGTGAGCCGCGCCCGTACGGACCGCAGGAACTCCGCGCGCTCCTCCGGGAGAAGATTGCCCAGCGTCCCGCCGAGGAAGGCCACGAGCCGTGGTCCGGGGCTCTCGGGCAGCTCCAGCACATGCGTGAAGTCGGCGACGAGCGCGTGCACGGTGAGCCCAGGCCGTTCGGCCAGCAGCGCCTCGGCCGCACCCGCGAGTGCGCTCTCGCTGACATCCACCGGCACGTACGTGTGCAGCGCCGGCAGCGCGTCCAGCAGGTGCCTGGTCTTCTCGGAGGAGCCCGACCCCAGCTCGATCAGGGTCCGCGCGCCGGAGGCCGCGGCGATGTCACGGGCTCGGGTGATCAGGATCTCCCGTTCGGCACGCGTCGGGTAGTACTCCGCCAGCCGGGTGATCTCCTCGAAGAGGTCACTGCCGCGCGCGTCGTAGAACCATTTGGGTGGCAGCGTCTTCGGGTGCCGCGTCAGACCACTCAGCACATCGGCGCGCAGCGCCGCGTCCGTCGCGTCCGCGGGCAGGGTGCGGGTCAGCTGGAAGGGACTCACGCGGTGGGCTCCTTGAGCGGGGTCAGCAGGACATCGGTGCGCGTCGCGGCCAGCAGCGTGCGGTCCGGGACCTCACGCCAGTACGGATCGTCGTCGTACGGCTCCGAGGCCACCACCGTGCGGTGGCCCGGTTCATGGAGATACCAGAGGGAGTCGCCCCACGTGGTCGCCACGATGGTGGTGCCGTCGGTGAGCAGCAGATTGAGGCGTGACCCGGGGGCGGCGGCGCCGACGTCGCGCACCGTGTCGGCGACCGCCCGCGCTATCGCGTCACCCTGCGCGGTCCGGTGGAGGACCAGCGCCCAGAGCAGCGCCGAATCGCTCCGTGCCGCCAGGGAGAGCAGCCTCTCGGGCGGCAGCCCTCCGGCCAGCGGCGCGAGGGAGCCGGGCCAGCCGCGGACCGCACCGTTGTGGCTGAACAGCATGCTTCCCTCGGTGAAGGGCGCGGCGGCGGCCTCCCCGTCCGCCCCCGCGAACGTCGCGTCGCGGACCGCGGCGAGCAGCGCGGTGCTGCGCACCACGCGGGCCAGGTCGGCGAAGGTCTCATCGCCCCAGACCGGCCCGGTGCGGCGGTAGCGGCCCGGCACGGGGTCCCCGGCCGCATACCAGCCGACCCCGAACCCGTCGGCGTTGACGGTGCCGTACCGCTGGCGCCGGGGCTCCCAGGACTGGCGTACGAGCCCGTGAGGGGGCGAGACCAGCACATCACCCAACGCCACCGGCGTCCCCACGTAAGCGATATGACGGCACATCAGGCATCCCTCGCCGTGCGGAAGCCGGAGAAGATCTGGCGCCGCACGGGGAGGTCCCAGTTGCGGAACGTGCCGCGGCAGGCCACCGGATCCACGGCGAACGAACCACCGCGCAGCACCTTGTGACCGGGGCCGAAGAACACCTCCGAGTACTCGCGGTACGGGAACGCGACGAATCCGGGATAGGGCAGGAAGTCGCTCGACGTCCACTCCCACACATCGCCGATCAGCTGGCCGGCGCCCGCCGGGGAGCGGCCGGCCGGGTACGCGCCCGCGGCGGCGGGCCGCAGGTGCCGCTGGCCCAGATTGGCCCGCTCGGGTGTCGGGTCCTCGTCGCCCCAGGGGTAGCGCAGGGACCGCCCCGAGGCGGGGTCGTGACGGGCGGCCTTCTCCCATTCCGGCTCGGTCGGCAGGCGCCGGCCCGCCCAGCGGGCGTACGCGTCCGCCTCGTACCAGCTGACGTGGAGCACCGGTTCCTCCGCCGGTACGGGCTCGGTCACGCCGAAGCGCCGCCGCAGCCACTGCCCGGCGTCCCGGTGCCAGAACAGGGGGGCGGTCAGGCCGTGCTCCCGGACCATCGCCCAGCCCTCGGGTGCCCACCAGCGTTCTTCCGCGTAGCCGCCGTCCTCGATGAAACGCCGGTAGGCGCCACAGGTGACCGGGGCGGTGTCGATGTGGAACGCCGCCACGTCGCGCCGGTGCGCGGGCCGTTCGTTGTCCAGTGCCCAGGGCTCGGTGGAGGTCCCCATGGTGAAGGGGCCTCCGGGGACCAGGGCCTCGGCGGGCAGCGTGGCGCGCTCGGGCTCCGGCGGCTCCGGCGCGCTGAGCACCGCCGGCCCCGAACGCAGCTGATGGGTGATCAACATCGTCTCGTCGTGCTGCTGTTCGTGCTGGGCGACCATGCCGAAGGCGAATCCAGCCCTCTCCAGCGGTGGTCCCCCGCCGTGCAGCGGAGCGCCGCCGAGGATGTCCAGTGCCCTGCCGCGTACGTCGGCGGCGTACGTCCTCGCCTCCGCGGGCGCCAGCAGGGGGAGCGAGGGCCGGCTGGCCCGGGGATGCTCGAAGGCGTCGTACAGCCCGTCGATCTCGGGGCGGATCGCCTCACGGCCGCCCACGGCCCGGAGCAGCCACAGCTCCTCCTGGTTCCCGATGTGCGCCAGGTCCCAGACCAGGGGTGACATCAGAGGGGAGTGCTGCGCGGTGAGCTCGTGGTCGTCGACGCTGTCGGTGAGCAGGGCGGTGCGCTCACGGGCGGTCAGGAGCGCGGCCAGGGCACGCCCGCGCAGCGTCTCCGCGTCGAGTTCCGGGCCGGTGTGCGGAGCGGGAGTGTCGGTCATCGGGCCAAGCCCTTTCCGTGCGGCGCCTGTGCCGGGTCGGGAAGATCATCGGCCGGACATCGGCCTCTGGCCACATAGCGCTCGTCGAAGGCGGCGACCGTCGCGAGGACGTGGTCGCTCGCCCCCATCCTGGGAAGCGCGTCCAACGCGGCCCTGAAGCAGACCGCTGCCGCCGCGCCCAGCTCCGGATCGCTCAGCCCGTCACGGGCGGCGGCCGTCCAGAGCGGGTTGCGGGGCGCGGCCGACAGGCCCGCGCTCTCGGCCAGCGGTTTCACGGTGCGGTACACGGTTTCTGCCGCCTCCGGGTCGTCGAACAGGGCGGTGGCGACGGCCAGGGGCACCAGCCAGCCGTCGGTGCCTGACTGGGCGTCGATCATGCGTAGTTCCAGATGCCCGCGCGGGCGTATCGGGGGGAACAGCGTGGTGAGGTGATAGTCGAGGTCGGCCCGCACCGGCGGCCTCGGCCCCCCTCCACGGATCCAGTCCCGGAACGTCAGACCCTCCGGTACGTCCCAGGGGCCGTCCTCGCTCCGCACGCACATCACCGGCGTGGCGAGCACATGCGCGGCCCAGGCGTCCCGGGGCGCGAGGCGGTTCTGCGGTGCGAGCGACCTGGCCGGGTCGAGATCGGCCCACAACCTCTGCCGCGTCGACCGCCAGCCGGTGCGCCGCCCCTGCCGGTACGGTGAATTGGCGAAGGCCGCCACCAGCACCGCGCCGAGCAGATGCCCGAGCTGCCAGCGCCGCCCGTAGCCCAGCGGACCCGGCTCCTCCTCACCGGCGTCCAGGCAGACCTGGACGGAGGCGGAAGTGCACATCATGGCGCGGCCGGCGGTGCCCGACCGGTCGAGTGCGGCTTCCATGGCGTCGTAGCGCGGTTCCCGGAGCAGACGACGGGGCTGATGCCACGGATCCACGCCGATGCCCGCCAGGGACAGCCCGGCCCGGCCGAGCGTGTCGCGTACGGAGGCCAGATCGGCGTCCGTGGCATCGATGCACGCCATCAGGGAACTCGCGGGCTGGGAGCTGAGCTCCAGCTGACCACCCGGTTCGAAGGTCAGGGAAGCGTCCAGTTCGGTCGCGCGCACGGCCTCGGCCGCGGCGCGAAGACGATCGTGGGAGACAGCGACCTCGGGATGTTCCAGGTCGTGAATGAGCCATTCCAGCTCCACACCGACCGTCCGGGGCGGTCCCGTCTTGAAACATATGCCGCGAAGCAGATCCTCCGCCTCGTCCTCGCCCAGGGGCGTCACATCGACGGGCGGGCCGTGCTGGCCGAGAGTGTCCGGGGGCATGCTGGGCCTCCTCTTCGGGTGCTTGCTTCCCACCCAAACCCTTACCGCGAGTTCGCACAAGGGTGCCCCTGTGCGACGGAAAAGCGGTTGCGTCCATGCCGCCGGGGCGTCCAGCATGCCCCGTATGCACCACACGGGGGGAGCGCCCATGAGCGCACGGCTGCGCGGCATCGCGCGAGAGACCGAGTCCATCGTCCTGGCCGGGCGGTACCGCACGCCGGAGGGGCGCGAGGTGTCCATCGAGCGTGCGCTGAGCACCGCGCTCTCCGGCACCCGGCTGTACGGCCCCGAGCCCGTGCCGGTGGCCGTCCTGGACACCGACCGCAGACCGGTCACCGAGGTGACGGACGAGACGAGCCTGCAGGCGGCACGCCGGATGACGGGCGAATCGGCGGCCGGGGTCGCCGTCCTGAACTACGCCTCCGCCCGCAACCCGGGCGGCGGCTACCTGAACGGCGCGCAGGCACAGGAGGAGTCCTTGTGCCGCGGCTCCGCGCTCCATGCCACGCTGCTGCGCTCGCCCGAGTTCTACGCGCACCACCGTGCCGAACGCAGCGCCTTCTACACCGACCGGGTCATCCACTCACCAGGCGTACCGGTCTTCCGTGACGACCGGGGGAGGCTGCTGGAATCCCCGTACACCACCGGATTCCTCACCTCGCCGGCACCCAACGCCGGAGTCATCCGCAGGCGCGACCCGGACCTGGTCCCGCGGATACCCGCCGCACTGGCGAGCCGCGCCGAACGCGTGCTCGAGGTCGCCGCCGTCCGTGGCTACCGCCGGCTGGTTCTGGGCGCGTGGGGCTGCGGCGTCTTCATGAACGACCCGGCGGACGTGGCCGGCGTGTTCCGCGCCCTGCTCACCGACGGCGGGCGGTTCGCGGGCCACTTCGAGCAGATCGTCTTCGGCGTTCCGGACCGCGATCCCGACTCCGCCGTCCGCGCGGCCTTCACCCGTGCGTTCCGCGGTCAGCGCCAGCCGTAGCGCTCCCGCAGGCGCTCCACGACCCGGTCGAACCTGCCCCGGTCCAGCGCACAGGCCTCGCGCCGCATCCCGTCCTCGTGCACCCGGAGCACCCGGTCCAGATCCACCCAGGACGGCCGACCTGAGCTGTCCCAGGGACCCGCGCCCAGAGACACCCACTCGTGGTCCCCGTCGTGCTGCTTGCTGGACAGCTGCACGGCGAGGAGGGTGCCCCTTTCCTCCCGGGCCACGACGAGAACCGGCCGGTCCTTGCCCCGTCCGTCGTTCTCCTCGAACGGGACCCAGGTCCAGACGATCTCGCCGGGGTCCGGATCGCCGTCGCGGTCGGGGGCGTACGACGTTCTGACGGGCCCCACATCGTGGGGTTCGGCCTCCGCGGTCGCGGCCGGACCGCTGCGGCCGGGAAAGTCCGTCGTGCTGTCGCTGCTGTGGTTGCTGTGCTGGAACGTCATCGCAACACCGTAGGACGTGTACAGGCCGGTCCGTGGAGCGGGTGGGCGAAACGGGCCGCGGGCTCCCTCTCATGATCACCTCCTTCTTCCGCGCACGGTTCCGGGCGTGTCGCCGCCGGATCCCGATCATGGGACGCCTTACGGTGCCCCGGCCCGAAGGCAGGCCGACAGGGTCTGGAAGACTGCCGGACGCCATGAGCCAGTTACCTGAGCCGCCCGCCGCCATCTCCGTACCGACCAGCGCCGATGTCGCGCGGCTCGCCGGAGTGTCCCGGGCCACCGTGTCCTACGTACTGAACAACAACTCGACCGTGCGGATCAGCGAATCCACTCGTCGCCGGGTCAGGGAAGCCGCCGCCGACCTCGGCTACGTCCCGCACGCGGCGGCCCGGAGCCTTCGGGCCGGTCACACCAGAATGGTGCTGCTGCCTACCGCGCCGGCCCTGGCGGGAACCTTGTACCAACGGTTCTTCAGCGGGCTCGAATCCGACCTGCGCCGCCTCGACTACACCGTGGTGCAGTACGGCAGCGTCGGGCTCGACGGCGACGAAGCGGCCAGGGCCTGGGCGGAACTCCGCCCCGTCGCCGTCGTGTCGCCCGGCGGCATCGACCTCACCCCGTACGGCATCGGAGTGCTCACCCGCTCCGGTGCCAAGGCCGTGATCACGCTGGGCCCGAAGCCGGTGGACGGCGCGCACGCCCTCGTCATGGACCAGCGCGAGGTCGGTGGCAGCGCGGTCCGGCATCTGCTCTCCCGTGGGCGACGCAGGATCGGGGTGGTCATGCCCCAGGAACCCGGTCTCGGCCTGTTCGCCGAACCACGCCTGGCCGGAGCGGTGCACGCCGTGGAGCAGTCGGAAGCACACGCCCGCATCCAGCCGCTGGCCCTGCGGTACGAGGAGGAATCGGCCGAGGACCTGGCCGCGCGGTGGCGGTCGCTCGGCCTGGACGCCGTGTTCGCGTACAACGACGAATACGCCATGCTGCTGATGAGAGCGCTCCAGGACGCCGGGATCGGGATACCGGCCGAGACGGCGCTGATCGGCGCCGACGACCTGATGCTCGGCAGGCTCCTGCGGCCCCGGCTCAGCAGCGTCACCATGGAACTGGCCACCACGCAGCCGCCGGCCGAGATGATCGACCGGCTGGTGCAGAACCCCGGCGGCGCGCCGGAGCGTCACTACCTGCTCCGGGCCACGGCGGTGCCCCGCGAATCGAGCTGACCCGGGTCGATCGGGTGTCGCGACATGCGGGGCAGGCGGTGGGTGTCTAGCGTCGTCGGCATGAGCCATCCGCAGAACTACGAGATCCTGCTGTTCCCGGAACCGGAGGAGTCCGCCACCGGGGCACCCGAGCCGGGCACCGCCATCCGCTCCGCGGTCGTGGCAGCCACCGGGGACACCGGGACCTCGGGCTACCCGCGCTACGCAGGGGACGGCATGGAGGCGGACATCGACCCTGCCTCGCACACGGTGGAGGCCCTGCTGGTGGACGGCTCGGAGCTGGACTACGGCCTCACGGTCAGGATCGCCGAGCGCATCGGCGGCACCGGGACCACGGAGTCGGACAACGGCCGGGAAGCGCGTCGGACGGGCGCCGGGGAAGCCGACGTCCCAGGCGCCTCCGCCCCATGACGAAGGCCCGGCCGAAACGGGAAACGGCCGGGCCCTCATCACGTCTGCCACACGTCCGGAGGGACTACTGCTGCTCCTGCGGTGCCTGGGTCTGCTTCTGCTCCTCGACGGACTTGCGTACCTCGTCCATGTCCAGGTTGCGTGCCTGGCCGATGACATCCTCGAGCGCCGCCTCGGGGAGCGCTCCGGGCTGGGAGAAGACCGCCACGTTGTCACGGACGATCATCAGCGTGGGAATGGACCGGATCTCGAAGGCGGCCGCCAGTTCCTGCTGCGCCTCCGTGTCGACCTTGGCGAAGACCAGATCGGGGTGACGCTCGGACGCCGAGTCGTAGACCGGGGCGAACTGCCGGCACGGACCGCACCAGGAAGCCCAGAAGTCGATCAGCAGGAATTCGTTGTCGCTCACGACCTGATCGAAGTTTTCCTTGGTGAGCTCTACGGTGCTCATACTCTCTTACCTCTTCCTGGGACCGTTCGGACGTGTCCGGCACAACGGTGATGTCACGTGCGCTATTCCGCCTGCCCATGTGGCCGCGCCGCACACCCACGAGGACACTGTTCCCATGATTGATATCGATGGTGTGCGGAGCAGTGAATACGACGTCGTTGTCATCGGGGCGGGCCCGGTGGGGGAGAACGTGGTGGACCGTGCCAGGGCGGCCGGGCTGAGCGCCGCGGTGATCGAGTCCGAACTCATCGGCGGTGAGTGTTCGTACTGGGCGTGCATGCCCAGCAAGGCACTGCTGCGCCCGGTCGTCGCACGTGCCGACGCGCGCCGGGTACCCGGGCTGAGCGGCGCGGTCCGGGGGCCGCTCGACGCGGATGCCGTACTCGCCTACCGCGACGAGCAGACCTCCCACTGGAAGGACGACGGCCAGGTCGGCTGGCTGGAGGGCATCGGCGCGGACATCTACCGTGGCACGGGCCGGCTGACGGGAGCCCGTCAGGTGTCCGTGACGGCGGCCGACGGGTCGGTGCGGCACCTCACCGCGCGGCACGCCGTCGCCGTCTGCACCGGGAGCCGGGCCGTCGTTCCCGCCCTGCCCGGTATCGCGGACGTCAAGCCGTGGACCAGCCGCGAGGCGACCAGCGCCAAGGAGGTCCCGGGCCGGCTCGTCGTCGTGGGCGGCGGAGTGGTCGGGGTGGAGATGGCCACCGTCTGGCAGGGGCTCGGCGCTGAGGTGACGATGCTGATCCGTGGGAAGCGTCTGCTTCCCAAGATGGAGCCCTTCGCGGGCGAACTGGTCGCCGAGGCACTGACCGAGGCCGGCGCGCGGATCCTGACCGGAGTGTCGGCCACGGAGGTGCGCAGGGCGGGCCACGACGGTCCGGTCACCGTCGAACTGGACAACGGGGAACGGCTGGAGACCGACGAGATCCTCTTCGCCACCGGCCGGGCGCCGCGTACGGACGATCTCGGCCTCGACACGGTGGGGCTGAAGCCCGGTTCCTGGCTCGCCGTCGACGACAGCTGCCGTGTGGAGGGCAGCGACTGGCTGTACGCGGTCGGCGACGTCAACCACCGCGCGCTCCTGACCCACCAGGGCAAGTACCAAGCCCGCATCGCGGGAGCCGCGATCGCGGCCCGCGCTCAGGAAGCGCCCCTGCTGGAGACGGACCGCTGGGGCGCGCACGCGGCCACCGCCGACCACGCGGCCGTCCCCCAGGTCGTGTTCACCGATCCGGAGGCCGCCTCGGTCGGCCTCACCCTCGCGGAGGCGGAAGCGGCGGGCCACCGGGTCCGCGCCGTCGACTACGACCTGGCCTCGGTCGCTGGGTCAGGCCTCTACGCCCAGGGGTACAAGGGCCGGGCTAGGATGGTCGTCGATCTGGACCGCGAAGTCCTGCTCGGCGTCACCTTCGTCGGACCGGGCATCGGCGAACTGCTGCACTCGGCGACGGTCGCGGTGGCCGGCGAGGTGCCGATCGAGCGGCTCTGGCACGCGGTGCCCGCGTACCCGACGATCAGCGAGGTCTGGCTGCGGCTGCTGGAGACGTACCGCCGTTAAGTGCGAACGGTGCAGACGCGGATGCACGGCCCGGTTCGCAGTTCCCGCGGCATCAGAGCGGTGAGCCAGGCCCGAGGGGACGCGTCCTCCAGGGTGACACGTCGGCCGGGGCGCATCGTCCCCGGTTCACCGAAGGCCCAGTTGGTCAGCTCCCGGAGAACGAGGCCTCAGTGAACGTGCGATCTTCGGCATTCGCCAAGGGACGGGCGGCATACGCGATCCGGACGACGCCGTCGTCGTGCCGAGTCGTGGAGGCCTCGACGCCGAAGACCTCGCGCATCACGTCCGGAGTGAGGACGTCGAGCACGGGTCCGGCCGCGACCGCTCTGCCGTGGTCGAGGACGACGATCAGGTCGCAGAGGCGGGCGGCGAGGTCGAGGTCGTGGAGGACGGCGAGGGTGCTGACGCCGGTGGAGCGGATGAGGTCGAGGAGCTCGAAGCGGGCGCGGATGTCGAGGTGGTTGGTCAGCTCGTCCAGGACCAGCAGGCGCGGCTCCTGGGCCAGGGCGCGGGCGAGGAGGACGCGTTGGCGTTCGCCTCCGGAGAGGGAGGCGTAGTCCCTCGTGGCGAAGGGGCGGATGCCGCAGCGGTCGATCGCGTCGGCGACGGTGCGACGGTCGTCGGGTCCCTCGCGGCCGATCAGCCCGTGGTGCGGGGTCCGGCCGAGTTCCACGATCTCCGTCACGGACAGGCCGCCTGTGCTGCCCGCCGGGTCCTGGAGGACGGCGGCGGTGCGGCGGGCGGCGACGCGTGGCGCGAGGCGCCAGACGTCGTCCTCGCCGACCCTGACGACTCCTCGGGCGGGGCGCAACGACCGGTAGACGGTACGGAGGAGGGTGGATTTGCCGCTGCCGTTGGGGCCGACGAGTCCGACGACGCTTCCGGGCGGGACCTCCAGGTCGACTCCGTGGAGGACGGGGGTGCCCTCCAGTGCGACGTGGACCTGGTCGACGGTGAGCTTCATACGGTGTCCAAGCCCTTGTTGCGGCGGAGCAGCCAGACGAAGAACGGGGCGCCGAGCAGGGCGGTGAGGATGCCGAGCGGCAGTTCGTTCGGGCGGATGAGGGTGCGGGAGAGGAGGTCGACGAGGACGAGGTAGACGGCTCCGAGCAGCGCGGTGAGCGGGAGGAGCCGCCGATGGTCGGCGCCGACGGTGAGGCGGACGAGGTGCGGGATCATGAGCCCGACGAAGCCGATGCCGCCGGCCACCGCGATGACCGAGCCCGTGAGCAGTGCGGTGATGACCAGCAGGACGGCGCGCAGGCGGTTGACGTCCACGCCGAGCGCGGTGGCGGATTCGTCGCCCGCGAGGACGGCGT
Organism: Streptomyces sp. NPDC005794; assembly: GCF_042871445.1. Taxonomy (NCBI): domain Bacteria; kingdom Bacillati; phylum Actinomycetota; class Actinomycetes; order Kitasatosporales; family Streptomycetaceae; genus Streptomyces; species Streptomyces sp. NPDC005794. The sequence continues at coordinate 185,392 of NZ_JBIAIN010000016.1, read as the reverse complement.
TGAGCTGCCGTTCGAACAGGCCGAGCAGGGCGGTGCAGGTCAGGACGATCGTCGCGACCACGGGCAGTTGGTCCCACTGGGCGCCGGCGACGCTGCCGAGCATCCAGAACATCACCGTGCGCAACTCGGTGGGCGTCGCCCAGAGCTGGACGAAGCTGGTCGCGGAGAGCAGGACGTAGCCCACCGCCACGCCCGCGAGAACGAGACGGGTGGGCGCCAGGCGTCCGCGCCGGCGGCCCAGGGCGAACACCACCGCTCCGGTGGCGAGAGCGCCGAGAAAGGCCGCTCCCGCCACGCCCACGCCGCCGATGCCGATCCCGCCGAGGGTGATGACCAGGACCGCCCCGAAGGAGGCTCCGTAGGAGAAGCCGAGCACGGTGGGGTCGGCCAGCGGGTTGGCCACCAGTGTCTGGAGAACGGCGCCGGCCACTGCCAGGCCGGCGCCCGCGAGGGCCGCGAGCAGGACCCGCGGCGTGCGGAAGTTCCACACGATCTGGTCCAGTGCCGGATCGTCGGTGGCGCCGCGGCCCGTCAGGTGATGGACCACGATGTTCCAGACGTCCGCCACCGGTATGGTCACCGCGCCGATGCTGATCGCCGTGATCATGGCGGCGATCAGTGCGGCGAGCAGGACGGCGACGCCCAGGGAGAGCCGGGGCCCGGTCAGAGCGCGTCGGGGTGGAGCGTCTTGGCGATCTTCTCCACCGCCACCTCGTTGCTGGGGCCGAGGTAGATCGAGTCGGACAGCACCACGTACGCGTCGTTCTTCGCCGCCGGCCACTGGGGGAACTCCTTGAGCAGTTTCTTGGCATAGGCCGTCGGGTCGGGGTCGTTGTAGCTGATGACGACGAGGGCGTCCACGTCGGCGGCGGCGACCTTCTCCTTGCTCAGGTCGGCGAAGGAACCCTTGGATGCGTTCTCGAAGACGTTGGTCCCGCCCGCCTCGGCGAGGATGTCGTTGTAGATGCCCTTGGCGACGACGGAGCTGAAGTCGTTGCCGCCCATGGTCATGTTGGAGAACAGAACCATGACGTCGGGCTTCTTCTCGCCCTTGACCTTCTCCGCGACCTGGGCGATGCGCCGGTCGGACTCGGCGATGAGTTTCTCGGCGCGGTCGCCGACGCCGAAGACCTTGCCCATGTCGCGGAGCAGGGTACGACTGTCCTCGATGGCCATCTTGGACGTGTCCTGGTCGCAGCCCTGCGGTGAGATGTACGTGTTGGCGCCCACGTCCTTGAGCTGGTCGCGGGTGGCGAAGCCGTTCTTGGCGTCGAAGCCGTACGCCGTGGTGGACAGGACCAGATCGGGCCGCTGGCTGAGCATCGCCTCGCGGGGGATGTCGAAGGCGTCGTTGAGCTTGATGTCACCCTTGGGCAGGGACTTGATCTCATCGGCCCGGCCCGGGACTTCGGACATGCCGTAGGTCTGCTGGTTGACGACGATGCGGTCCTTGAGACCGAGGGCCAGCAGCGTGGAGACCTCGGCGACCGAGGCGCCGTTCATGACCACGACTCTGCTGGGGGCCTTGGTGAAGGTCTGCTTCACTCCGCAGTTCTCCAGCGTCACCGGGTATCCGGCGGCCGAGGAGGAGGCGGGCTTCTCGGCCGTCGTCTTCCTGTCCGACGAGTCCCCGCATCCGGCGGTCGCGAGGCTGACGACGGCTGTCACTGCGAGGGCGGCGAGCCGCTTGGTGGACATGTGTGCTCCTAGCTTGAGGCCGGCCGTCGGCCGGGGTTCGTATCAGGAGTCGGACGGCTCTTGGAGTGAGTTCCCCACTCCTGCGAGCTGTCTGCGGCCGGGCCGGCGGGGGCGGGCAGGCCGCCGCGGGCGACGCAGTGGTCCAGTTGCCGGAAGAAGGCGGCCCGGTCGATGACCGGATGGGCGGGCGGTACGGGGCCGTCCGCCGCCGCGAGGCTCTTGCGTACGTTGTCCGACCGTACGGTCGCCGGTGCGAGGTCTCCGTCCGCCCCGTCCGGGACCTGTGGCAGGGAGCCGAAGAAGGCGAGGACCGCTGCGGCATCCTCGGTGTCCTGAGGTATCCGCTCCCGCCAGGTGCGCAGGGGCAGGGTCGTACTCGGGCAACCAGCGGTGCAGGTCCTTCTGGCGCACCGGGGTTCCAGCGTGGTGATGAACCGCCGCGGCGGGGTGGCGGGTGCCGGGTCCTGCCGTCACGATCTCGGCCGCGACCCGGTCGGCCGGGGTCCAGGACTCCTCCGCGAAGAGGTCGGGCACGAGGCCCGCAGGCACCTCGGCGCGCAGGACGGTCCACAGGAAGTCCTGGCGGTTGACCGTGCCTGTTTCGATCGGGCCGACGACGCGGCCGAGCCGGTGCACGGTGACGGGCAGGCCGCGCTCGGCCGCCTGTTCCACCAGGCGTTCGGCGGCCCACTTGCTCTGCTGGTAGCCGTAGCGCAGCCCTTGGTGGGCGGGGAGGAACGTCTCCGTGAACTCCTCGCGCAGCGCGCGGGGCGGGCCGACCGAGAGAGTGGAGACGTAGTGCACGGGTACGCGGCGCGGGGCGGCCAGCCGGAGCAGGTCACGGGTGGAGTCGGTGTTGGCCGGGCGGAGTGCGGTGTAGTCACGGACGATGCCGACCGCCGCGCCGTTGTGGACGATGGTGCTGTTCCCGGCAACCCTGTCGCTCATCAATACGACCTACGAGGAAGGCCCGGTGCGCAACCGGGCGCTCGCGGTCTGGGGCGCGGCCGGAGCGGGCGGACTGTGCTTCGAGGGAGCCGCCGATCCCCTGGGCCGCGCGGACGGCGAGCAGGACACCGGGCGAGGTGGCGAGGCCGCCGACCAGCGACGAGAGCGCGTATATCGCCGTGGCGAGGACGAACATCCGGCGGCGGCCCAGCAGATCCGCCGCGCGTCCGCCGAGCAGCAGAAAGCCTCCGGTGGTCACGACGTAGGCGCTGACCACCCACTGGAGGTCGTGGTCGGAGAATCCGAGTCCGGCGCCTATCTCCGGCAGGGCCACGTAGACGATGCTGTAGTCGAGCGAGATGACGAGCTGGGCCAGTGCGAGGACGACCACGGGAAGGCCGAGGCGTCGACGTACCGCCGTTGACTCGGCTGCGGTCGTGGACATGATCGTTCCTCTCGGGTCGATGATCGCGATGGAGGGTGTGGCGATACGCGCACGGCCTGGAGCTGAACTCCGCGGACAGGCCAGACCTGGCCCGGCCCGGGGCCAGGACCGACGGTGGTGGGTGATCGGTGGATGTCCGCGGGCGACATGGCGAACGGTGCGGTGCTCTGCGGCGGTCCGGCGCGGCCGGAGCCGAGCGCCGAAGGTCCGTACGGTGCCCGTTTCAGCGGCGGTGGAGCCGGCTCGCCACCGTTCCGCCCGGCGGAACGCCCTTCGGGGTCACATGTCTGTGAGCAGTTTCCGTACCTCGGTCACGAGGACAGTCAGCGCCTGCCGCTCGGGAACGGTCGCCTTCGGGTGCCAGAGATCGATCAGGAGACAGGTGCGTGGGCGAGCCGAGCGGTTCTCCGCGTGATGTTCAAAGGAATAGTCGAAAAGCAGGCAGCGGCCCTCCTCCCAGGCGCGCATCTCGCCGGCAACGGTGATGTCGCAGTCGGCCGGAATGTCGACAGCGAAGTGAAGGTTGATGCTGAAGTTCCACAGATCGCAGTGCGGAGCGATGCGGGAACCCGGCAACAGAGTCGAGAAGTGGCTCTCCAGCAAAGGGCAGATGAGTTCATCGCCGACGGCGACGTCCTTGATGATGTCGAATGCGGTGGGTGCGGTCCCGGCGGCATCCTGGATGAGGTCCCCGTCCCGGTACAAGTACAGGGACTGCCAATTGTCCTGGTGTGTCAAGTAGTGCTCGTAGGCGGAGAACATCTCACGCTTCGTCTGCCAGGCACTTTCGTGTTCCGCCTTGATCGAACTGTGGGCTCCCTCCAAGGCGTCGACAAGTGATGCGATCGCCGGATCGCTCCTCGGATCGTGCCAAGGCCTCTGCGATATTCCCGGCAGGATCCACTTTGCGCCCGCCTGCAGCGGATGTCTGGGCAAGCCTCCCGGCGCCATCATCTCTTCCACCCGTGCAAGCGAATCCGGGCCGAATTCCTCTCGTATCGCGGCGAACTGCTCACTGGTCGACTGCATGACGAATTCCTCCCAGCCCTGCTGACGTGAAGAAGGAATCAGGTGACCCATCCACACGTCCTCCTGCGGCCGCTTCAGTTCATCGGCCGCTTCGTATCAAGAGTCGAACCGGCCTTGGCTCGGGTTCCCGGCGTGGCCGAGAAAAACCGATCGCGTGCGACGGACGAGGGGTGGAAGTCGCCGCCGGCGTCCGAGCGCACCCATGGACCGAGGAGTGACACCGCGGACACCTTGTGCGCGTGCGCGGTTCACGGCCCGCCCACCGACCGGCCCGTCGGCACGGTGCACTCGTAGTGCCGGGAGACCGACGCCGGGGCGATCCGGGCAAGGCCTCACGAGGCGGTTCCCGTGGTTCCCAGCGTGACCGGTCGGACGACGGCCCGGACGGTGACGCGGCCGGTGTGCTCGAAGTCGAGGACGAACGTGATGCGGTCCCCGGGGCGCCATGTCTTCCCGGCGGGAAGGGTCACAGCCGCTCCGGAAGGAGACATGTCGGCTTCTCCGTACGCCGGAACGCTGACGGTCTCCGTCCGTTCGCGATAGGCCCCGGACGCCGCGTTCATGCGATGCGTGGTCAGTTCGATGCCCGACACGACGGAGGGCGAGGAGACCGACCGGAGCCGGTCCGGTGCCCCACCGGTGTTCACGAGCCGGAAGTAGGCGTTGGTGGGACGTCCGGGGATCACCGGAAGCAGTACCCGGGACTCCTGCACCTCGACGCGCGCCGGGCTGCCCGCGAAACCGGCGGCAGCCCACGCGGCGAGGCCGCTGACGGCGACGACGGAGGCGACTGCGGCGACCGCGCCCGTACCGAGCGCCTCCCGTATGCGACGGAGGTCCGGACGCCGGTAGAGATTCTTCATGTGCACGTGCTCCGTCGAGGAGGGGGAGGGGGATGAGGCCGCTTCGGCGGCTGCGGCAGTGTCGGCCGGACCCGTCACCGGAGGCTTCATACCGCTGACCGGGACCGCAGCGACGGTGACGGCTGCCAGGTGCGCAATCGCAGACTGTTGGCCACGACGAGCACCGAGCTGAGGGACATGGCGACGGCGGCCACCATGGGGTTGAGCAGGCCGACCATGGCCAGCGGCATGGTCACGGCGTTGTAGCCGAATGCCCACACCAGGTTGACGCGGATGGTCCCAAGGGTGTGGCGGGCCAGTCGGATCGCATCCGCGAGAGCCTCGATGTCGCTGCGTACGAGGGTGACGTCGGCCGCACCGATCGCCACGTCGGTCCCGGTGCCCATCGCGATGCCCAGGTCCGCGCCGGCGAGCGCGGCGGCGTCGTTGACGCCGTCTCCGACGACGGCGACGCGCCTGCCCTCGGCCCGCAGTCTGCGCACCAGCTCGGCCTTGTCCTGCGGTGTGCAGCGGGCGTGGACCTCCGCGATGCCGAGGTCCTCCGCGACCGCCCGCGCGACGGTGGTCCGGTCGCCGGTGGCGAGCACGGGCCTCACCCCGAGCCTGCGGAGTCGGTCGACGGCACGGTAGCTGCCGGGACGTACGAGGTCCGACACCTCGATGAGGGCCGCTGCCGTGCCGTCCACGCGGACCAGGACACCGGTACGAGCCGCTTCGTCCGACCGTTCCCAGGCGGCCCGCAGAGATGCGGGCAGGATCGCGCCGTCGGGCGCGATCACTTCCACGGTGCGTCCGTCCACCTGCCCGCTCACGCCCTGTCCCGCGGCGGCGCGGAATGCGGATACGGCGGGCAGCGGGGTATCGCCCGTAGCGCGCCGAGCATGTGTGGTGATTGCTCGGCCCAGGGGGTGTTCCGAGCCCTGCTCCACAGCGCCCGCCAACCGGACGGCTTGGTTCACATCCAGTCCGTCGGGGACTCCGGTGACCCGTCCCACACTCATGTGTCCCGAGGTGAGGGTTCCGGTCTTGTCCAGGATGACGGTGTCGATGTGCTGAAGCCCTTCCAGCGCCGACGGACCGCTCACGAGGACGCCCAGCCGGGCGCCCCGGCCCGTGGCCGCCATCAGCGCCGTGGGCGTCGCCAGCCCCAGGGCACAGGGGCAGGCGACGACGAGGACCGCCACGGCCGCGGTGATCGCCGCCTGTGGTTCCGCGTCGGCGCCGAGCCAGAAGCCGAGCGTCGTACCGGCCAGGGCCAGGACGACCGGGACGAAGAAGCCCGCGACCGTGTCGGCCAGCCGCTGCGCCCGCGCCTTGCCCGCCTGGGCGTCCGTCACCAGCTTCGTGATGCGGGCGAGCTGGGTGTCGGCGCCGACCGCTGTGGCGCGGACCAGGAGGAGCCCACCCACGTTGACGGACCCGCCGGTCACAGTCGCTCCCGGGGCGACCTCGACGGGCTCGGACTCGCCGGTGACGAGGGACAGATCGACGGCGGAGCTGCCCTCGGTCACCTCCCCGTCGGTGGCCACGCGTTCACCGGGACGGACCACGAACATATCGCCCACCCGCAGCTGTTCGATCGGCAGCAGCTCGTCCGCGCCCTGGCGGCGGACCGTCACCTCCTTCGCGACGAGATGCGCGAGCGAACGCAGCGCCGCCCCGGTCCCGCGCCGCGCCCGGCCCTCCAGGAACCGGCCCGCCAGGACGAACAGCGGTACGCCCACGGTGGCTTCGAGATAGACGTGAGCCACCCCCTCGGAGGCGGAGGGCAGGAGGCTGAAGGGCATGCGCATGCCCGGTTCGCCGGCGCCGCCCAGGAACAGCGCGTACGCCGACCAGCAGAAGGAAGCCACCACACCGAGGGAGACCAGGGTGTCCATGGTCGCATTGCCGTGGCGCAGGCCGCTCAGCGCTCTGCGGTGGAAGGGCCACGCACCCGCAGTGGCGACCGGTGCCGTGAGCACGAAGCACAGCCACTGCCAGTTGTCGAACTGCAAGGCGGGAACCATCGACAGCACGAGTACGGGGACGGACAGCACCGCGGTGACGACGAGTCGCCCGCGCTCCTGGCGGACTTCGGTCTCCGCGGAGTCCTCGGTTCGCTCGGACGCTCTCCCTGCCGAAGGGATCACCAGGTGCGCCGTGTATCCGGCGGCCTCCACGGCCGCCGTCAGGTCACCGGCGGTGACCGCGCCGGGGTGGCTGACCCTGGCCCTGCCCGTGGCCAGGTTCACTTCCGCCGTAACGCCCTCCAGCTTCCCCAGTGTGCGTTCGACCCGGCTGACACATGCCGCACAGGTCATGCCTTGGACGGCGATGTCCGTGACGATTGCTGGGGCCGCCGTATTCGTGGCCATCAGTGCCCGCCTCCGTGCTGCATGGGCATGTCCTCATCGCTGTCGCCGCCCGGCGAGCCGCCGATGACAGCGGGGCCGTGCATGCCGGGCGAGACCGGCCCGACCGCTGCCCCTACGGCGTAAGCACCCACGAAGAGCATGCCGACGAGCAAGAGGAATCCCCACAGGGCAGGGGGTGGGACGAAGCGGACGATCGTCGTCCGGAGTGCGGGGCCGGCGGTCTGATCCACAGAGCGTTCCTCCACGTCTTCTGCGCGAGCTGTGAAAGGTGAACAGCTCGTGGTAGTCCAGAAGTCGGAGGCGCCGTGCCCGAAGTTCCCCGGCCATCGGGTGAACAGCGTCACAGGCTCCGCTCGGCTGACACGGGGTGTCGTTCCGCTGTGTCAACGAAGGAGCCGTACGGGTCGCGCTCACGCCGGGCCGGAGCCGGCCGGTCGGCTTTCGTCAGAGGTTCCGGCTGGAGTCGAGCGGAGGGACCGGTGCCTGACTCTGATCACCGTGGCGACCACGGCCAGGACGAACAGCACCAGTCCCGCCCAGATCACCCATTTGCCGGGCCAGGGTGCGAGAGGTGCGTCCTCCGGGGAGCGTCCGCCGTCGATGCCCGTGACGACGACAGCTGCAAGCGCCAGGACCGTGGCCGCCGCGATGATCCTGCCGAACAGCCGGGCGCTGATCGGCAGCGCGACGTCGCGATGCCGGGGACCACGCGAGGTGAGGCGTTCGCTCCGGCGGGCGGGTGCCATCAGGCGAGCCAGGAGGAGAAGAGCGAGAGGAATCTGCAGCACCCACAGCATCGTGCGGAACGGGCCGTCGAACCATCCCTGAGTGGTGTAGAGCAGGGTGTGCCAGGCGCTGAGGATGTAGACCACGATGGCGAAGCGGTGCAGAGCCAGCCACACACGTGATCCGGTGCTGTGACGCAGATAGAAGGCGAACCCCAGGGGGATGGCAAGGTAGAAGGCCAGCAAGCCCACCAGGATGGCGACTCGACCGGTGCCGGTGGCGTAACCGCCGGGTACGAACACGTCGACGAACGCGGTCCACACGCTACGCCCGAGGGACCACTGATCCTGATTGGTCCGTATCTGTTCGGTGAAGAAGAAGAGCGCATGCATGAACATCAGACCGATGGTCGTGAGGCTCGTGGTCCGGTGCCATTTCTCCAGTCTCGCCGCGGACAGCCAGCTCCCACGAGGTCTCGGTCCGGAGCGCAACAACCCGAATATCACCGTGACATAAGCCCAGAGCATTGCTGACCAGCCGAATGCCTGGCACATCCAGTACATCCAGAACTCATCGGCGTCCTCAAGCATCGGCATGATCTTTATGGTCGCCGAAGTGCCGTTCTCGATACGGACGTAGAGCAGCCAGTAGACCAGCGCGGTGATCACCAAGGCCAGTGACGCGTCGGGTAGCGCCCCTCGGAGATCGGCGCGTAATGCCGTCCAGTCGAAACGACCGCGTTCCACGGTGCTCCGCGAAGAACTCGTCGCAGATCTACCGGAATTCGCCATAACGCAACTCTGCCTTTCCTGTTGCTGTTACGGAGCTGATAGTGACAACCCGGGCGGAGTTTTCGGCCGGCAAGCTCCTCACGGTGGAGGGTAACGGCACTGTTCGTGTCAGGGAAGACGATGATCGGACTGTTGTCCGCGTGTGTGCAGGGGGTGTGGCTGCCCGGACCTCGGTTCGCGTCTCACTGCTTCGCATTCCTCATATCTGAGAGAACGCGTCGATACGCGTCGAAACTTTCCGCTCGCGGGATGCGAGGGGAATACGCCGGCGGACCACGGGCCGAAGCGTGGTCGGCGGGGTCACGGCATCGGGAACGACGTGGTGTCGACCGCTTGACAGTCTCAAGTCATCGCAACGGCCGACACGGCCTCGCCCGGTCGCCGAACGGGGAGCAGCCCCATCCCGGTACCCGGCTGCGCCGCCACGAGCCCCGGTGGAAGGATGGGGGCCGCCATGAAAGCAGGCCACGGATCCCGAGCGGTGCGGGCTGCGATGTTCGCAGCCGTCTGCGTGCTGCTCGCGGCGACGGGGCACGTCCTCATGTCAGGCGCCCCGGTATCCGGCTCGGCGCTCGCTCTTGCTCTGGTCGTCACGACCGCGGTGGCCTGGGCCTTCGCAGGACATGAACGAGGTCTGCTGGCTGTCACTTCGGCCGCAGTCGCAGCTCAGACCGCCCTTCACACCGGGTTCACCCTGACCCAGTCCCTTGCCGAGTCACGCCCTGATGCCAGTGCGTCCTATGCCCGGGAATGGGCCGAACGGCTCCTCTGCGGAGACGGAGCGACCACTCTCTCCGACGGGGACGCGAAAAGAATCGTCACGGACGCCGGACTGGGCGGCCTCATGTCCCAACCACCGCCCGGTACCGTTCCGGCCGGGGCCGGCGGCGCGGGTCACCATGCGATGCACGGCATGACCGTTGACGCGTCCACGACCGTCGCCTCGGCCGTGCACGGTGGTCACGAGATGACTGCCATGTCACCGACCGGAATGCTCGCGGCCCACCTGCTGGCCGCTGTCCTGTGCGGCCTGTGGCTCGCGTACGGGGAGCGTGCTGTCTTCCGCGTGCTGCGCGCCTTCGCAGGTCGCCTCTGGACGCCGTTCCGGCTCCTTCTTCGGCTCTCGTCACCGCCGCGACGCCCCCGCCCACGAGTGCGCCGTACACGTACCGTCCGGGCGCTGCGGCAGCTGCTCATCGTCCACAGCATCACCTCACGAGGTCCGCCGCGGGGAACAGCTGTCGCCTGACGACAGCAGGGTTCCCCGAGCGCGTAGCGAACTGTGCAGCGCCTCGGGCATCGGCGCTGACTTGCGGCAGCCCGTACTCAATTCCGGCCCGCTGCCGGACATCTCCTGCCCGTAAGGACCTTGTGGCGATGACCCATGCCCAGAACCCATCGATCCGTGCGACGGATCGGCATACGCCGGCCTCGGACGAAGCGACCACGCGCCTCGCTCTCGCGACTCGGAACGGCGATCCAGGGAAAGCCGACCTCTTCGTGCGCGCGCTGCACCGCGACGTGTGGCGGTACGTCGCCTATCTCAGCGCCGACATCGAGGCGGCCGACGACCTGACGCAGGACGTCTTCCTCCGGGCGTTCATCAGCCTGCCCACGTTCGAGGGCCGATCGTCAGCCCGCACCTGGCTGCTCTCGATCGCTCGCCGCACCGTGGTCGACACCTACCGGCGCGCATCCTCCCGGCCCAGACTCGCGGATCGCCGTGACTGGCAGAGTGCGGCCGAACAGGCGCAGCCGAGCGACCTGCCCGGTTTCGAGGAGGGCGTCGCGCTGATGGAACTGCTCTCGTCGATCCCGGCCGAGCGCCGGGACGCGTTCGTCCTCACACAGATTCTCGGGTTGCCGTACGCCGAGGCTGCTGAGGCCGTCGGTTGCCCTATCGGGACCGTACGCTCCCGCGTTGCCCGGGCTCGCTCGTCCCTGATCGAGTTGCTGATGGATGAGGAGGAGGACGATGTTGCCCACGTGCCTGCCGCCACCGCCAGGAACGGACGCTGCGCAGATCGGGCGTTCGCTCGCCGGCTCGTCGCGGCGTGAACCCGTGACAGGGGTGCGGCAGGCAGGCTGAGTGACCCCGTGAGCCGCGTCGGGCGGGCCGCCGTTCAGCGGCCCGCCCGACGCGGCCGTCGGCGCGTCCGCGAAGGAGGTCGATCGTCGAGCGCCAGGACGGGGCGGGGCGCCGCCTGACGCTGATTCAGATACGCCCTGTGCCACGGTAGACCTCGAGTTCACCGTCGAGTTCAAGTGCGAGCACGGTGGCGTACTCGTCGACGTCCCGCGCGGCCGGAGCGTCGATCCAGGTGACGCCCGGCACATCGTGCAGCCCGCCGACGACGCGGTGTGCGAGAGGCGTACCCGTGCCGACGACCGATACCCGCCGCACGCGGCTGCGCAGCCCCCGCACACCCACGTGCTCGCGTGGCGGGTCGAAGCAGACGAGGTAGAGGGTGCGGCGGTCGGCGGACAGGGTGCTCGGCCCGTAGTGGTGCCCGGCCGGAAGGCCCGCGACGGTTCCGTAGACCGCGTCGCGGTGCGCCGCGATCCAGGTGCCCAGCCCTTCCAGGCGCGCCGCCTGTTCGTCCGGGATGGTGCCGTCCTCCCGCGGGCCCACCCCGAGCAGCAGGTTGCCGCCGGTCCCGATCGTCTCCGCGAAGTAGCGCACCAGCTGCCGCACCGACTTGTGGTTCGTGTCGCCGGGCTGGAACCCCCAGGAGTCGTTCACCGTGAGGCACAGCTCCCACGGGCCGTCCGGGGCCCGCAGCGGCACCCCCTGCTCCGGGGTGGCGTAGTCCCCGTGACCGGTCAACCGGGCATTGCACACCGTGCGCGGATCACCGCGGAATATGCGGGCGGCCAGCGCGTCCGTGCCCCACTGTTCCTCGGCGCGTTCCCACTCGCCGTCGAACCAGAGGAGATCCGGGCGGTAGCGGTCGACCAGTTCGCCGACCTGGCCGTCGCGGTAGGCGAGATACCGGCTCCAGGCACCCGGGTCCTCCACGCCTGCGGAGGGTGCGACCCATGGGCTGGTCAGCACGTCCTCGTGATCGGGGGAGGGGCTGGGGTGCAGGACGCTCGCATAGTCGGGATGGTTCCAGTCGGAGTGCGAGTAGTACATGCCGACCTTCAGCCCCTGCTCGCGCAGCGCCGCGGCGTACGGTCCGACCAGGTCGCGTCCGGCGGGCGTGCGCCGGACGACGTCCAGGTCTCCGCACTCGGTGTCCCACAGGGCCACGCCATCGTGGTGACGTGTCGTCAGCACGGCGTAGCGCGCACCCGCACGCGCGAAGAGTGCCGCCCAGTCCCGCGGTTCGTACTGTGACGCGGTGAAACCGTCGAGTTGCTTCATGTACTGCGCGTGCGACACCTGTCCCGTGTAGAAGGCCCAGGACTCGGGCACCCCGTCGACGGCGTAGATGCCGTAGTGGACGAAGATTCCGAGCTTCGCTTCGGAGAACCAGGACTGCATGGGCATCGGGCAACACCTCTGCTCGGGGAAACGCTGACGGACGGGGGCGCGGAAGCGACGATGCGGCAACCTCACCCGGCCCGCAAGGGGGTGAGGGGGCTGCAGGGCTGCCGTCCCGCAGGGCTCGAACCCGGCTGCTCAGGGCGCACCTTACTCAGAACGATTCCTGCAACTAATATGCAATAACTTGGCTGGTGCAGAAGAGGTGAGAGGCGTATGGGGAGATCACGCATACGAGGTGCCGCGGCTGTCGCGGTGACGATGGGCATCACGGTCGCCGCGTGCTCCGCGCCGGGGAGCGGCGCGGAGAGTAAGGGTTCCGCCGATTCGGTCGTGATCGGGGTGGCCTCGGAGCCGGACACACTCAGTCCCCTGCTCGGCTACGGCAAGGACGGCAACTCGAAGCTCTTCGACGGCTTGCTCTCCCGGAACGCCGACATGGAACTGACCCCGGCGCTCGCGTCGTCGCTGCCCGAGGTCAGCGACGACGGACTGACGTACACCTACACCCTGCGCAAGGACGTGGAGTTCAGCGACGGTGAGCCGCTCACCCCCGCCGACGTGGTCTTCACGTATCGCACGGTCCTGGACAAGAAGACGAACAGCGCGGCACGGAGCGAGCTGGACGCCGTCGAGGACGTGAGGGCGGAAGGCGACGACAAGGTCGTCTTCCGCCTCACCTATCCGTATGCGCCCTTCGCCGGGCGCACCGTGCTGCCCATCGTCCCCGAGCACATCGCCGGCGAACAGGACCCCAACACCGGCTCCTTCAATACCGCGCCGGTCGGCACGGGCCCGTACGTCCTGTCGTCCTGGCGCAAGGGCGAGAAGCTCACCTTCAAGGCCAACCCCGGCTACTGGGGCGGTGCGCCCGAGGTGAAGACGCTCACCATGGCGATCGTCCAGGACGACGACGTGCGCGCCACCAGACTGCGCTCCGGGGACCTCGACGGGGCGATCCTCCCGCCGAACCTCGTGGCCACCTTCAAGGACGACGACACCAGGAAGACGTACGAGGCGACGTCCTACGACAACCGCACCGTCACCCTGCCGACCTCGGGCGAGGTCACCGGTGACCGTGCGATCCGGCAGGCCCTGGACGTGGCCGTGGACCGCGAAGCAATGGTCGACAAGATCCTGGACGGCGCGGGCCGCCCCGCCTACGGGCCCGTGCCGGCCGACGACCCCTGGTTCGCGCAGGACATCGAACGCGCTCACGATCTCGCCAAGGCCCGGAACACCCTCGACGGCGCGGGCTGGAAGGCCGGGGCGGACGGCATCCGGACCAAGGACGGCCGCCGCGCCGGCTTCACCCTGCTCTACCCCTCGGGCGACAAGGTCCGCCAGGACCATGCCCTCGCCTACGCGTCCGATGCCAAGAAGGCGGGTATCGACGTCACCGTCGAGAGCGCCACCTGGGAAGTCATCGAGCCGCGGATGAAGGACGACGCCGTCCTCGCCGGCTTCGGAAGCACGGGTGATCCCGACTTCGGGCTCTACACCATGCTGCACTCCACCCTCGCCGGTGACGGGTTCAACAACATGGGCCGCTACGACAACCCAGCTGTGGACGAGGCTCTGGACACCGGCCGCCGCACCCAGGGGCCGGCAGCCCGTAAGGCCGCCTACGACACGGTGCAGCGGGAGCTCGTCAAGGACCCCGGCTACACCTTCCTCACTCACATCGACCATCTGTACGTCCTCGCCGACCGCTGGGACGGGCTGACGACGCAGACCGAACCCCACGAGCACGGTTTCGCCAGCGGTCCGTGGTGGAACGTCGAGGACTGGAAGCCGAAGGGATGACGGCGCTGCCCTGGGGCGCGATGGCACGACTGGCGGGACGGCGGGCTCTGTTCGCCGTCCCGGTCCTCCTCGTCGTCACCTTCGGTGTGTTCGCCGTGGCCGCCGCCTCCCCGTTCGACCCCGTCAGGGCCTACGGCGGCACCGCCGTCCTCGGAGCCGACCAGGAGACCCTGGACCGGCTGCGCGCCAACCTCGGCGCCGACGAGCCGTTCGCCCTGCGCTGGTGGGACTGGCTGACCCGGGCCGCCGCCGGCGATTTCGGCGACTCCAGCGTCATGCGGCAGCCGGTCGCCGAGGTGATCGGCGAACGGCTCGTGTGGTCGACTCTGCTGTGCGCGGTCGCCTTCGGCATCGCGGTGATCGTGGGCACTCTCGCCGGGGTGTTCGCGGCGCGCCGCCCCGGATCGTGGTTCGACCGGACGGTGACCTCGCTCGCCTACTCGCTGGAGGCCGCCCCGGTCTTCTGGGTCGCCCTGCTGGCGATCTGGCTGTTCGCCCTCCAGTGGGATCTGCTCCCGGCCGGGGGCCTCACGGACACCGGCAACGAGAAGGTGTCCGCCGGACAGGTCCTGAGCCATGTGATCCTGCCCGCCGGTGTGCTCGCCGTCGCGCAACTTCCCTGGTTCACGCTGTACGTACGCCAAGGGGTCGGCGACGCGCTGGCGGAGGACCCGGTACGCGGCGCCCGCGCCCGGGGGCTCAGCGAACGCACCGTACTGCTCGGCCACGCCCTGCGCTCCGGACTGCTCCCGGTACTCACCCTCATCGGGTCCCGCGTCCCCGAACTCATCACCGGGGCCCTGCTCGTCGAGAGCGTCTTCAGCTGGCCGGGCATCGCTGCGGCCACCGTCGAAGCGGCCACGTCCGTCGACTTCCCGCTGCTCGCCGCCCTGACGGCCCTCGCCACCGTCGCCGTGCTCGCCGGAAACCTCCTGGCGGACCTGTTGTACGGCCTGACCGATCCGAGAGTGAAGCTGAGCGAACTGTGACCTCCATGACTGACACCGGGACAGGGGCGCCGGCGGGCTCGGAGACCGCGCCGGTCTGGCGGTCGCGCGGCACCGACCGACGGTCCACCCGTACCGTCCGCGTGTACACCTCTGCCACGCTGATCGCCGTCACGGTCCTCGCTGTCCTGCTCGTCCCCCCGATCGTTCAGCTGGACCAGCAGGCCATCGACCTGTCCGCCAAGCTCCTGCCCCCGTCCTGGGAGCACCCGTTCGGCACGGACGACGTGGGCCGCGATCTGTTGTTGCGCTGCGTGTACGGGCTGAGGGTGTCCCTGCTCGTAGGAGTGGCAGCCGCCCTCACGGCCACCGTCATCGGCACCGCGGTCGGAGCGTGCGCCGGAGCGCTGGGTGGCTGGGTCGACCGGGGCGTCATGCGTCTCGTCGACACCTTCTCGTCCGTCCCGCATCTGCTGCTGGGCATCTTCATCATCGCGATGTTCCGGCCGGGGGTCTGGCCCGTCGTCATCTCGGTCGCGCTGACCCACTGGCTCTCCACCGCGCGCATCGTCCGCGCCGAGGTGCTCTCCCTGCGGTCGCGCCCCTACATCGACGCGGCCGTGTCCGGCGGTGCGTCACGGTGGCGGGTGACGGTGCGGCACCTGCTTCCCGGTGTGCTGCCACAAGCCGCTCTGGCCGCCGTACTTATGATCCCGCACGCGATGTGGCACGAGTCCGCCCTGTCCTTCCTCGGACTCGGACTGCCCACCCACACCGCGAGCCTCGGCACCCTCGTCCAGAGCGCCCGCGGTTCCCTGCTCGCCGGGCAGTGGTGGCCGACGCTCTTCCCCGGCCTCTTCATCATCGTCCCCACCCTCGCCATCGCCGGCCTCGCCGGGACCTGGCGAGAACGCCTCAACCCTCGCCGCCGATCGGAACTGATGCTGTGACCCAGCGACCCCGGCCCCCCGTCCTGTCGGTACGCGGGCTGTCCGTACGGTTCCTCATGCCCGGCGGACGCAAGATCGCCGCCGTCACCGACGCGCACTTCGACGTCGCGGCGGGGGAGTGCCTGGCCCTGATCGGTGAAAGCGGATGCGGCAAGTCCGTCCTGGCCTCCGCCCTCCTCGGTCTGCTCCCCGCCAATGCCCAGACCGCCGGGCGGGCCCACCTCGGTGACCTCGACCTGCTGGCGGCCGACGAGCGCACGCTGGCCCGTGCCGTCCGGGGCCGGATGATCGGGCTGATCCCGCAGAGCCCGGCCGCGCACCTCACGCCCGTACGCACCATCCGCTCACAGATGGAGGAGACGGTCGCCCAGCTGACCGGAGCACGAGGACGCGTCACCGTACGGACCGCAGCCGAAGCAGCCGCCGCGCGGGCCGCGTTCCCCGCCGGGCACCTGGACCGCTACCCGCACGAACTGTCGGGCGGTCTCGCCCAGCGTGCCGCCACCGCCCTCGCGCTCGTCGGCGGTGCGCCCCTGCTGCTGGCCGACGAACCGACGACCGGGCTCGACCGCGACCTCGTCGAGCGCACGGTCGACGAACTGCGCCGTCACGTCGACACCCCCTCCGGCACCGGCGGCCTCTCCTCCGACGACGGCGACTCCGGACGCGCCCTGCTGATGATCACCCACGACCTGGCGGCAGCGGAACGCATCGCCGACAAGGTGGCTGTCATGTACGCCGGCCGACTCGTCGAACTGGCTGACGCGCAGGCCTTCTTCGGTGCACCAGGACCCCGCCACCCCTACAGCCGAGGCCTGCTCCGGGCCCTCCCCGACCGGGACTTCACCCCCATACCCGGAATGCCACCCGAACTCGGCGGCCTGCCCGCCGGCTGTGCCTTCGCCGTCCGCTGCGAGCGGGCCACCGACGTGTGCGCGCGCCGGCCCCGGACGACGGACTCCGTCGCCTGCCACCACCCCTACCTGCCGGAGGGTATCCATGCTTGAACTGCGTGCCGTCACCGCCGGATACGACCACCGGGCCCCCGTCGTGCGTGAGGTCTCCCTGACCGTCGAGCCGGGCGAGGCCGTCGGCCTGCTCGGCCCCAGCGGCTGCGGAAAGTCCACCCTGGCCCGGGTCGCGGCGCTGCTGCACCCTCCCTACTCCGGAGCCCTCGTACTGGACGGCGAACCTGTCCGCCGCTGGCGCCACCGTGCCCCGCGCGCTCTGCGCACCACCCTCGGCATCGTCTTCCAGCAGCCCAGGCTCGCCTCCGATCCCCGTCTGCGGCTCGCCGACCTGATCGCCGAACCGCTCCGTGCCACCGGCCGGCGCGAGGAGGCCGCCGGCCGGGTCGCCGAACTGGCCGCCCTCCTCGGCCTGACCCCTGACCTGCTGCGCCGCCGCCCCCACGAGGTCAGCGACGGCCAGTTGCAACGTGCCTGCCTTGCCCGTGCCCTGGTCCTGCGCCCCCGGTGGCTGATCTGCGACGAGGTGACCGCCATGCTGGACGCGTCGACGACGGCGGCGCTCGTCGAGGTCATCGAGCACTACCGCACGACAACCGGAGCGGGACTGCTCGCGGTCGGGCACGACCACACACTCCTGCGCCGCTGGTGTGATCGCACGGTCCACTGGGACGCACTGACGGCCTCGCCCGGGGCCGACCCGCAGCGGCAGTCGGAGGCCCGGCCCGCCGGTGCGGCACTTGCGGGCGCAGCGGAAGGCGCGTGAGCGGTGATCATTGCGCCCGGTGTTCAACTCGGCGCCACCGTACGGTCAGGACGGGTGAGCAGCGTAGGGGCTGATCCCACCCGATGCCCAAACCCGTGGAGCCCCGATGAGCACAGAGGGACAGACCAGCCGCCCATCTCTGGACAGACGCGCGCTGCTGCGCGCAGCGGTTGCCGTGCCGGCGGCCGGCGCCGCAGCCGCCGGACTGGACTCCGTACCGGCTCAGGCGGCCGAGGCGGCAGGGCCGAGGGCGGGCGGCCGGTTCGACGCCGAGAGCCCGCGCTTCGCGCTGGCCGTCCTGCCCGACACCCAGTACCTCTTCGACGCCGACAGCGCCGACCCGGCTCCACTACGCGCGACCTTCCAGTATCTCGTCTCCGAGCGGTCGGCGGCCAACATCGCCTTCATGACGCATCTCGGCGACGTCACCGAGCACGGGACCGAGGACGAGATCGGCCTCGCAGCCGACACGTTCCGCACCCTCCACGGCAAGGTGCCTTACAGCGTGCTCGCCGGCAACCACGACATCAGCTCGTCCACCGACGACCAGCGAGGCGACTCCGCCTACCTCGCGGCGTTCGGCCCCGAGCGCTACTCGGCCATGCCCACGTTCGGCGGCGCCTCGCCGGACGGCTACAACAGCTACCACGTGCTGCGGGCCGGCGGACGCACGTGGCTCGTGCTCGCCCTGGACTGGCGGGTCTCCGACAGGGGCCTGGCGTGGGCGCAGAGCGTGCTCGACGCCCACCCCACCGTGCCCGCGGTGCTCACCACCCATGACATCGCCTGGTCCGGCGACGACGGAGAGGCCCAGCTCTCGGACAACGGCAAGCGCCTGTGGGAGGGGCTCATCAAGGGCAACGACCAGATCTTCCTGGCGCTCGGCGGACATTACTGGCCGCCGGGCCGAACGGTTCTGACCAACGACCACGACAACGATGTCCACGTCCACATCACGAACTACCAGGACCGCTACTACGGCGGCGCCGGAATGATCCGCACATATGGCTTCGACCTGGTGCGCAACGCTGTCGACGTCGAGACGTTCTCACCATGGTTCCTTGCCAGGGGGTCGGAGAAACGTTCCCCGCTGGCCGCCGAGACCGTTGAACTGACCGGGCCCGTCGACCGGTTCAGCCTCTCCGTCGACTTCGAGGCGCGGTTCGCCGGTTTCGCCCCGGCCACGCCGCAGAAGCCCCGTCCGGCCTCGGCCGTGATGCCGCGCGGCACGCTGGCCTACTGGCGGTTCGACGCCTCCGGAACGGGCGCCGCCGGGAGCCCGGGGGCCACTGTGGCGGACGGCGTCGTCGTCCGCGACCTGACCGGCAACGGCAACGACCTGACGGTGAGCCGGCTGCACTCCAGTGGCACCGAGGCGCTCACCTGGTCGGCCGACCACCACCCCGGCCAGCCCGCGCACGCCAGCCTGCGCTTCGACGGGGGCCAGGGGCCCGACCGCGGATCCATTCTCACCACGGCGAACCGGGCTGCCCTGAACAGCGAGAAGTTCACCCGCGGTTACACCATCGAGACTTTCGTCCGGCTGCCGGAGCCGTTCGAGGGCGATCACAGCTGGATGGGAATTCTCAGCTGGGAGGGCCGCAACGGCGACGCGGGCAAGACGACGGGATGGTCGCCGTCGGAGCCGACCTGCAGTCTCAACCTGTCGCCCGAACGCTTCCTGCAATTCGTCGTCTACCCGCACAGGCAGGACGCCGACCCGACGTCCTGGAGTCATGCTGTGCCCGTCGGCCGGTGGATGCACATCGCCGTCGTCAACGACGGCCGCCGCACGGTGATGTACGTGGACGGTTCGAAGATCGCCCGTAATCCGTCGCAGGCGTCGAGCGGCATCGCGACCCTGGGCAAGCCCTTCGTGCTGGGCGCCACCCAGTTCGACGAGGGCTTCGGCCAGGGGTTCTACGGCTGGATGGGCGACACCCGGATCGTCGGCCGGGCGCTGTCGGTGGCCGAGTTCCTCACCCCGTTCGGCTGAGCCCCACCGCGCGGTCCTCCCCGACGCCGCCATGACGTCCGGGACGACCGCGAACGGTCCGTCATCACTGCTCGGTCCGGAGGGTGGGGTGTTGTGGTGAGTCGGTCGGTGGTGCGAACAGCGCCTGGACGGCTTCCGTGGCCAGGTCGCGCAGCCAGGTGTGGGCGCGGTCGTCGTCGTGGCGCTGGTGCCACAACAGGTACAACGGGATGGCGGGCATCCGTAGTGGCAGGGGCAGTGTGATCAGGCCGAGCCGGTCCCGGGCCGCGCGGGTGACCGCGTCGGGAAGAGTGAGCACCAGATCGGTGTCGGGGGCGAGTTGCAGCGCGAAGGCGGCGGTGGGGCCTGCGGCGACGACGCGGCGTTCGTGTCCGTACGCGGTGAGGGCGTCGTCGACCGGGTCACGCAGGCGTCCGCGCCGCGAGACGGTGAGGTGTGCGGCGGCCGCGTAGCGCTCGAGGCTCAGGGGGCCTTCGGTGAGCGGGTGGCCGGGCCGGACGGCGACGACGAGCTGATCGCGGCCGACGAGGCGGTGGCGGATGTCGGGGAGCGTCGGCAGGCCGGAGCCGGATTCGAGGTCGACCTCACCGCGTCGTAGCTCTGGGGTGTCCGTGCCGGATTCGGCGGGCAGCCGCAGCTGGACGCCGGGGGCCTGTCGGTGGACGGCGGAGATCAGGGCCGTGCCGCAGGCGGCGGTCAGGGCGTCGTGCCAGCGCACGGTGAACACCCGCTCCAGAGCGGGCAGGTCGAGTTCCCGCTGTGCCGAGAGAAGCTGGTGGGCCTGCTGCACGAGGGTGTGGACCTGGGCGCGGAGGGCCAGCGCGTGGGGGGTGGGGACCATGCTGCGGCCGGTTCGGACCAGGATCTGGTCACCGGTGGCCTTGCGGATACGGCCCAGGGAGCGGCTCATCGCCGGTGCGGTGACGTGGAGTCGGGCCGCGGCGCCGGCGACGCTGCCCTCTTCGAGCAACGCGTCCAGGGCTGTGAGCAGGTTCAGATCCAATTGCATATGAGTAACTCTACAAGTGCAAAGCATGCACTTGTTGTTAATGATCAGGCGGCCTACCTTCGAAGTGCGGGTGCGGGACGAGCCGCCCCGCACCGACCGAACCCCAGGGAGCCCGCCATGAGTACAGGTATGCCTTTCGACGCCGACACGACGCTCATGTCCGACGTGACCGGCGCGGTGAAAGCCGCCGGACTCACGCTGAGCGACCGCTGCACCCCGCACGCCCGAGGCGTGAGCCTCGCCGAGGTCGTCGACGAGATCCACGCCAACGACGACGCGGTGCTGGAGGTACTGCGGGAACCGCTGTTGCGCGCCCGGCGTGGATCGCGGTGGGCCGAGGACGAGCTGGCCGGCGGTGCGCTCCCGCCCGGGGAGTGGTGGGTCGTCGACCCCGCCGAGGGAAACATCAACCACGTCCACGCCATGCCGGACTGGGCCGTCACCGCCACTCTGGTCCGCGACAACCGGCCGGTACTCACCGTCGTCCATCTGCCGCTGACCGGCGACACCTACACCGCCGTCGCCGGCGGCGGTGCCCGCCTCAACGACCGTCCCCTGAAGGTGTCCGCCAAGACCGACCTGGGCGCCGCGCTCGTGGGCACCGGTCAGGCCAAGCCCGGGGAGGGCGAGCGCACCTTCCGACGGATCGGTGAGTCGGTCACCGCCATGCTCGCCGACGCACTCGTGGTGCGCGTGTCCGTTCCCGCGACGATGCAGCTCATCCACGTCGCCGGCGGACGCATGGACGCGTTCTGGCAGTTCTCCGACGTCCGTTCCGGCCTGGTCGCCGGCGCCCTGCTGGTTTCCGAGGCGGGAGGCACCGTCACCGACCTGGCGGGCGAGCCCTGGACCGCGGGCAGCCGGGACTTCCTGGCCGCCGCGCCCGGCATCCATGCCGCCGCCCTCAAGGTCCTCTCGCCGATCGCCTGACCGCTGAGCGATCTGCCCCGTTCCCCCCTTCCCGCCACCGTAAGCTTCCCGCCACCGCAAGGAGCATCACCTCATGACCAGCATCGGAATCCTGGGCGCCGGCCGCGTCGGCTCCAACCTCGCCGGCAAGCTCGCCGCAGCCGGACACCACGTCATCCTCGGCCGGCGGAGCCCAGGGGAGCGGACCGCGGTGCCCACCGGCGACGTCGACCCCCGCATCTCCTTCTCCGACCAGCGCGCCGCCGCCCGCACCGCGGACATCGTGATCAACGCGACGCCCGGCGACAGCGCCCTGGAACGCCTCACCGGCCTGCGCGCCGAACTCGCCGGAAAGATCCTCGTCGACGTCTCCAACGCCACCCGCGACGCCGGCGGCCTGCCCGGTGACCTGTGCTACCCCGGCAGCAGCCTCGCCGAGCAGCTTCAGGCCACCCTTCCCGACACCCGTGTGGTCAAGACCCTCAACACCATGCTGTTCATGGTCATGACCGCTCCCGACATCCTGGCCACCCCGCCGACCGTCTATGTCTCGGGCGACGACGCGCACGCGAAGAGGACCGTCACCGGCCTGCTCGGCGACCTGGGCTGGCAGCCCGCATGGATCGAGGATCTGGGCGACGTCACCACGGCCCGTGCCACCGAGGCCATGATCCTGGTCGTGCCTCACATCCTGCGACGACACGGCTTCGAGCCCTTCGCGGTCTCCCTCGCCCGCTGACCCGGCCGGGGCCCGTCGGGGCAGCGCTCCTGAGGCGGCCATGAGTCAAGGCGTGACCCTTCTTCGCCTCGGCCGCCGCGTCCCGCCCCGTCTCGCCCGGCGTTCCGGTGACATGTCGATACAGTCCACGCCGCACCGGGTCACCCAGCACGGTCAACGCCTCGAGGGCGGCATCCTCACTGCTCACGGCGCGACTCCATAACCAGCCGCGGTTGGCGGTGGTGTCTCGTTCCGTGAGGCGGTGTGGGGGTGGCCTTCTGCTGTCCTCCCACGCACGGCTGTGCGCGTCGAAGACTCCACCTTGACGAGGATGGCTAATGAGATTAGCTTTTAGCTAACAAACTTAGCCAATCCTGGGAGCGGGCATGACCGAGTACCTCGCCGTCGACGGCGCCACCATCGCTTACGAAGTGGCGGGGTCCGGCCCGCTGGTGGTCCTCGCCCACGGCATGGGTGACAGCCGCGCCGCGTACCGGGCGGTGATCCCGCCGCTGGTGGCAGCGGGCTACCGGGTCGCCGCGGTCGACCTGCGCGGGTGCGGCGAGTCCGACGTCGACTGGCCGGCCTGGAGCCGCACAGCCATCGCCGGCGACCTGCTCGCCGTGATCCGCCACCTGGGCGGCCCGGCCGTGCTCGTCGGCCACTCGGTCTCCGGCGGCGCCGCCACCATCGCCGCGGCGCAGGAGCCCTCGCTGGTCACCGCGGTCGTCGAGCTGGCGCCGTTCACCCGCAAGCAGTCGATCCGCCTCGGCGACCTGCGGGTCACGCGCTACCGGCGTGGCATGCTGCGGCTGCTCGGCGCGGGTGTGTTCGGCAGCGTGCCGCTCTGGCGCTCGTACCTCGACGAGGCCTACCCCGGAGTGAAGCCTGCCGACTGGGCCGAGCGGCTGGGCCGCATCAACTCCCTGTTGCGCGAGCCGGGCCGAATGAAGGCCATGCAGGGAATGGGCCGCAGTGCCCCGACGGACGCCGGCGCGCAGCTCGGCAACGTCCGCTGCCCGGTCCTGGTCGTGATGGGCACGCTCGACCCCGACTGGGCCGACCCGCACGCCGAGGGTTCGGCGATCGTCGACGCCCTGCCGTCCGGCCTCGGCCGCCTCGAGATGATCGAGGGCGCCGGGCACTACCCGCACGACCAGTTCCCCGACCGGGTGGGCTCGCTCGTGCTCGCCTTCCTCCGGGCGGACGCCGCCCGTGCCTAGGGCCGGCCTGGACCCGGCGGCCGTGGTCGCGGCCGGTGCCGCGCTCGCCGACGAGGTGGGCCTCGCCCACCTGACGATGGGTTCGCTGGCCGAGCGTGTGGGGGTGCGTACCCCGTCCCTGTACAAGCACGTGGGCGGCCAGGAGGACCTCAACCGGCGCATCGCGGCCCTGGCGTTGAGCGAGGCCGCCGACGTCGTCGGCGGCGCGGTCCAGGGGTATGCGGGCCGAGACGCCTTGGCGGCCGCGGCGCGCGCCTTCCGCGCCTTCGTCCTGGAACACCCCGGCCGGTACGCCGCGACGCTCGGAGTGGAACCGTCCGGTCCGGACGACCCCCTGGCCACCGGGGGACAGCGGCTGCTCGACGCCTTCATGGCGGTCCTGCGCGGCTACGAGATCGGGGAGCCCGACGTGGACCACGCCCTGCGCATGCTCCGCAGCCTCTGCCACGGCTTCGCCACGTTGCAGTCGGCCAACGGATTCCAGTGGAGCGTGGACATCGACGAGAGCTTCGAGTGGCTGATCGCCTTCGCCGACCGGGGACTGCGCTCTCTGTGAAGGTGAGCGGCACGACACCCTTTCCGTACATGCGGGACCGGCCGGACAACAGATGCGTTACGCAGGGGAACCGGGGGCGGAGGCCCGCCGGGTGCGGTCCCGCCCCTCGACGGACTCGGCCACCTCCCGGATGGCGTGACGGAGAAGGTCACCGTAGGGATCCTGCGGGAGGGCGGGGGTGTGCGCCTCGGCCGCTTCGATGTGTTCGGTGGCGGCTTCGAAGGAGCCGAGTCGGCGGTAGTCGTCGGCGAGGTTGAGGTGCAGGGAGGGATAGAAGCCGGCGATGTGCAGGCCTGTGTGGTGTTCCCGGGCGCGCTGCTCGGTCACGGCGTCGGCAGCGTCCAGAGCCCGGACGTCCCAGGCGAGGGCCTGTGCGGGATCCTCGTAGAGATCCGCCAGGTGGTGAGCGAGGGAGCAGCGGTGCAGCGGGTCGCCGGTGACACCGATCGCGGACCACAGGCCCAGAAGCTTCCGGCGGGCGGCGGCGACGTCACCGGCCCGGCCTTCGGCGACGGCCTGGCCGATGGCTTCCATGGTCGGGTCGGGGACGGCGGGTGCGGTGGTCATGGAGTGTTCCTCGACTTCTTCCTCAGGCGGAGTGGACGGGCCTGACCGGCATGGCCAGGGCGGTGAGATCGCCGCGGTCGGCGGAGCGGATCGTGACGGGCTGGTCGTGTCCTCGCAGGTCGAGCATCACGTCGGGGCCGATCGCGGTGCTCACGGCGGGGTAGAGCGTGGTCAGCTCGAACCGGATCCGGAGGTCCGGCCCCGTAGAGGTGGCCGGGAGCGGGATGCCGGGGTGTGCGTCGTCGGCCGACCGGACGGTCAGCCCGTGGGCGGCGACGTGCAACGCGACGCGTTCGCCGGGGTGTTCTTCCAGGGCTCGCAGGAACAGCTCCTTCGAGACCGTCACACGGGTGGTGACCTCACCCAGTGACGCCAGCATCAGTCGGTGGTCGGGGAACTCCTCGGGCAGCAGCCGGCAATGCCGGTCCTCCCGCTCGGCCACCCGGAGCCAGATCCCGTGCGGCACCGCATCGAGGCGCACCAGCGCGCTGCGGCGGATCTCGGCGACCGCGGCCCGCAGTTCGTCGCCGTCGACCGTACCGGCCCATGGCCGACTCGGTGGTCCGGCGGGCACCAGGGTTCGCGTGGAGAGCCGGTACCGGTCGGTCGCGGTCAGGGTGAGGGACTCCTGGCTCGCCTCGATGCGCAGGCCGGCGAGGACCGGCATCTCCGGCTCACGTGCGGTCGCGGTCAGGACCTGTTCGACCGCATCCGTCAACACAGGGCCCTTCAGCAGCGCAAGCGGCTGACCCGGTACGTCGCCGAGCGCGGACTTGATGAACGCGGCCTTCCGCCGCGCCGCCGCGGCGTCCCCGACGACCTTCGCGACGTGATCGTCCACCAGCCGGGACGCCTCGTCGGCTCCCGCGACGAGGACCGCCTCCACCGCGGCGAGCGGCATCGCGATCTCGCGGAGCTGACGCAGCACGGTCGCTCGCGCCACCTGGGCGGCGCTGTAGTAGCGGTAGCCCGAAATCGGGTCGGTCTCTGCGGGATTCAGCAGCCCGGAGTCTGCGTAGAAGCGCAACGCGCTGGAGGTCAGGCCACTGCGTCGGGCGAAGACCGCGATCGGCATCAGTTCGGAATTCGGCACCTCGCCATCATCGAGCTTCAACCAACTCGAAGGTCAACACCATGAACATCGCCGCCGGTCTCAGCGATCGGGGCGCCGAGAGGCACCGTTGACACCTCCACCACCCGTCACTACCGTCGCGGCAGGATTTCGGACGTGAGACGAGATTTCGAACGTGATGGAGAGGCAACTTCCCCCGCAAGGAGCCGCATCGACATGACGACCAGCAGCGCTTCCACGAACGGCGGCGAACACAGTCGGGCCGGCCGGGACGGCCACCGGGGCAGCTCCGGGCCATGAACTCCCGTTGAGTACCGCGACGACATCGACCGGAACACGACACGCCTACGCGCTGTGCGCCGCACCGACGCACGCAGTACGGCCTTCCCTAGGGGTCCACTGCCATGCAGCACTCGTCTTCCTCGCACCAGCCGCCCCGCCTGGCCGGGAGCGTCAGCCGCCGCCGGCTCCTGGAGGGCGGAGCCGCCGGTTTCGGCGCGCTCGCCCTTTCCGCCCTCCCGGCCGTCGTGTCCGCAGGCGCGGTCGCACGCGCCGACTCCGCCCCCACCGCCGGGGACCCGCCGGCCAACGGCTACCCGGAGTGGAACAACAACATCGCGCTCTTCGACGTCGGCTCCGAGCCACCCCACACCACGCTCATGCCGTACGCGGATGTCGACCAGGCCCTGGCCGGTGACCGGACACGCTCCCCGTGGCGGCTCGACCTCGACGGGACGTGGAAGTTCGCCTACGCCGACCGCCCCGACGACCGCGACCCCGACTTCCACCGGACCGACCTCGACGATCAGTCCTGGGACACCATCCCGGTGCCGTCCTGCTGGCAGTTGCACGGTCACGACTTCCCGATCTACGCCAACATCACGTATCCCTGGTGGGGTGCCAACGGCCACGGTGAGGAGGCGCAGCCGCCCTTCGCGCCGACCCGCTACAACCCCGTCGGCCAGTACCGCCGTACGTTCACCGTTCCGAGGCAGTGGGCGGGACGGCAGGTGTTCCTGCACTTCGAGGGGGTGAAGTCCGCCCACTACGTGTGGATCAACGGCAAGCCGGTGGGCTACCGCGAGGATTCGTACACCTCCGCCGAGTACGACATCACTCCGTACCTCGAACAAGGCCGCAACCAGATCGCGGTGGAGGTCTACCGCTTCTCCGACGGTGACTGGATGGAGGACCAGGACATGATCCGGCTGAGCGGAATCTTCCGCTCGGTCCACCTCTTCTCCACCCCCACCGTCCATCTGCGGGACTTCAAGATCGACACCCCGCTCAGCGACGGCTACACGGCAGCCGGACTGTCCGTCACCGCCTCCGTGCGGGCCTACGGCGACGGCGGCAGCGCCGGGAAAGGGGCGTACACCGTCGAGACGCAGCTCTACGACTCCGACGGACATCCGGTCTGGTCCCGCCCGCTGCGGCAGACCGCCGACCTCGGCTCCGCCCCGGCAGGAGGAGACGTGACCGTGCAGGCGGCCAAGGCCGTGGCGAGGCCGGAACTGTGGTCCGCCGAGCACCCGAACCTCTACACCGCCGTACTGCGGTTGCGTGACCCGGCGGGCAGAGTGACCGAGACGCTGTCACACCGGGTGGGTTTCCGCGAGTTCGCGCTCACGGACGGGTTGATGCGCATCAACGGCAAGCCCGTCTCGCTGCGCGGCACGAACCGGCACGAGATGCACCCCGAGCGGGGGATGTCGCTGACCCGGGCTGACATGGTCAAGGACATAGAGACCGTCAAGCGGCTGAACATGAACACCGTCCGCACCTCCCACTACCCCAACAACCCGCTCTGGCTGGAGCTGGCGGACGAATACGGTCTGTACCTGGTGGACGAGACCAACCTCGAGACCCACGGCATCCGCGACTCCTACCCCGGAAACCACGCCGACTGGACCGAGGCGTGCGTGGCCCGCGCGAAGAACATGGTCCACCGCGACAAGAACCACGCCTCCGCCGTCATCTGGTCGCTCGGTAACGAGGCCGGCACCGGCTCCGCCTTCGTGGCCATGTACGACTGGATCCGTTCCTACGATTCCACGCGTGTCATCCAGTACGAGGGCGACGACCGTCCCGGGATCAGTGACATCCGCTCGGAGATGTACACCAAGCCGGCCCAGGTCGAGCAGCGCGCCAAGGACACCACCGACACACGGCCGTTCGTCCTGATCGAGTACTCCCACGCGATGGGCAACTCCAGCGGCAACTTCAAGAAGTACTGGGACATCATTCGCCGCTTCGACGTCCTGCAGGGCGGCTGGATCTGGGACTTCGCCGACCAGGCACTCACCTGGCCCACGCCGACGCGCAAGCTGTTCACGGAAACCGGGCCCGGTGCGGTGAGCGGGGAGCTCCTCGCCCCCAGCGGAACCTTCGACCGGGACAAGGGAGTATCCGGGGGCACGCTCTTCGGACGCGACGCAGGCCTCGACATCACCGGCTCGCTGACCCTGGAGGCATGGGTCACGCCGAAGGTGACGGGCCGTCACCAGCCCATCCTCACCAAGGGAGACACCCAGTACGCGCTCAAGCAGACCGACGACCATGTGGAGTTCTTCATCCACTCCGGAGGCCGGTGGATCACCGCGAGCTGGACGCTGCCGCAGAACTGGACCGGCACCGAACACCACATCGCGGGGGTCTTCGACGCGGCGGCGGCCACGCTGACGCTCTACGTCGACGGCGAGGCCAGGGCCACCCGGGCGGCGCCCCAACGGTCCGACCGCAACAACGCGCCGGTCGCGCTCGCCACGGACGCGGACAACTCGACCCGTGAGTTCAGCGGCACCATCCGGCAGGCGCGCGTCTACGCCCGGGCCCTGACCGCGGCCGAGCTCGCGTCCCGCTCCCGCGGCCCGGGCGACGAGGGCGTGCGACTCTGGTTCGACGCCGCCACCGTCGGTCTCAAGGAGGTCCGGCCCTCCACCCCGACGTTCCACGCCTACGGTGGTGACTTCGGCGACAACCCGAACGACGGCAGTTTCAGCGCCGACGGCATCGTCACCGCCGACCGTGGGTACACCGGCAAGGCCGCGGAGATCAAGCGGGTCCTCCAGGCGATCGACGTGGCGAACGCAGAGGGGGACGCGGACGCCCGGCGGATCACCGTCACCAACGAGTTCTTGTTCACCAACCTGCGGGAGCTCACCGGCAGCTGGGCCCTGGTCGCCGACGGCAAGGCGGTACAGCGCGGAAAGCTGACCCGCGCGCAGCTCGACATCGCACCTCTGTCCAGCAAGGCCATCACCGTCCCGTTCGCCCTGCCCGACGACCCGGCGCCGGGCGCGGAGTACTTCCTCCAGCTGTCGTTCACCACGAAGGAACCCTCGAAATGGGCGAAGGCCGGATTCGAGGTGGCCGCACAACAGCTCGCCCTCGACGCCGGCAGCCCGGCCGTGACGCACCGGCCGCTGGACTCCGTACAGCAGTTGACCCACCAGGACGGCGACGGTTCCGTGACGGTGACCGGCGAAGGCTTCTCCGTCACGGTGGACAAGAGCAGTGGCGTCATCACCGCCTACGAGGCGGGTGGCGACCAGCTGATCACGTCGGGCCCGGCCCCGAACTTCTGGCGGGCCCCCACGGACAACGACGTCGGCAACGGCCAGCCCGGCCGGAACGGCACCTGGCGCTACGCGGGCAGCGACCGGGAGGTGACGGGAGTCCAGGTACGCGGGCTGGGTGACCGGGCCGTCGTGATCACCATCAGTGGCACCCTGCCCACCTCGACGGAGTCCACGTACACCACTACGTACACGGTGTTCGGCAACGCCGAGATCAAGGTCGACCACACCCTCCACCCGGGTGAGGGCCTCCCGTACATCCCGGAGATCGGCACCCTGCTCCTCCTGCCCGGTCGTCTGGAGCACCTGCACTACTACGGCCGCGGCCCGCAGGAGAACCACTGGGACCGCAACAACGGCACCGATGTGGGCCTGCACTCCGGCACCGTCTCCGAACAGTGGACCCCCTACGTCCGCCCGCAGGAGAACGGCAACAAGACGGACGTGCGATGGGTGGCGCTGACGGACGGCAGCGGCAAGGGGCTGCTCGCCTCCGGCGAGCCGCTGCTCGAGGTCAACGCCTCGCACTTCACCCCGGAGGACCTGTCGGCGGGCGTCCGCCACGACTACCAGCTGACCTCGCGGAAGGACGTCGTACTGCGGTTGAACCACCGCCAGATGGGTGTGGGCGGTGACGACAGCTGGGGCGCGCACACGCATGACGAGTACAAGCTCTTCGCGGACAAGGACTACTCCTACACCTACCGGCTGCGCCCGCTGACCGACCCCGACGACGCGATGGCCGCGTCGCGACGGCCGACGGCGACGGAGTTCCCCGCCTAGCCAGGGCGGGTTTCGAAAGTCCCGCCTGTCCGGCGGCATTGCGGCAGTCGCCCTGCGGCGTCCCTTCCACTACTTCCCCGGCGGAAGTACGACCCGCCATCTGCAGGCCGAGGGCGGGGCCGCACCTGGCCTGGACGCCGACCGGGAGGCTGCGGCCTTGCCGGCCGGCATCCAGGGCGGCGTGCTGATCCTCATGACCACGGGCGGCCTCCACCCACCGGGAGGCCGCCCTCGACGCGGGCATCGCTCACCTGCGGGCCGATAGCTCTATGCCGCCTGGTTCACCAGGTCGAAGAACGTGTCGCCGCGGACGACTTCGAACGGCTCGCCGAGCAGGTCGCAGAGCTCGGTGATGTCACTCGGTGTCCAGCTCCAGGCGTTGATGGCGCCGGCGATGAACAGTGGCACGGTGCGGTCCCAGCCCTCGACGTGCCGCAGCAGGGCGTCCCGGTACTCCGCGGCTTTCCCTTGCGGAAAGAAGTTGCCGATCACCGGCATACCGGCCGGGCGGATCTGCAGGTCTCCGGTCTCCCAGGATTGGATGATGCCGCGCAGCGGGGTGTTGTCCCGGTAGGAGCGGACGACGCGCTCGTCGAACGGGATCCATCCGTCGCCCGTCGGGTTGCGGGGGTTGTACGCGTAGACCAGGTCCATGCCGGTTCGGTGCAGGAGGCGTCCGGTGAGTTCCGTGTACGCGGCCAAGGCGCTCTCGGGCCACGAGCCGGGGTAGGTGTAGCCGGCGCCGGAAGGGCCCGCGATCAGCAGGTCGTTGTCGGTGGCGGTGTTCTGGTAGTACGCCAGCAGAGCGGGCCCGATGTCCGCGAGCAGCGGGCTGACGGTCCAGTTGACCGGCACGCGGCCCCGCTCCGGGTCGTCCCAGATACTGCGCATGCGGCGTTGGCAGTACTGGATGTTGTCGCCCTCGCCGACGGTGAGGGTGAGGTAGACGCGGTTGCGGAGCGCGGCCTGCGGCCTCGGCGGGACCTTGTCGGAGACCCTCGCGGGGACGCCCGCGTGCACGGTGCCGTTCATGTAGTAATCGGCGGGCACCACTTCGATGCCGTGCCGAGAGGCTCGGTCGACGCCTCCCCACTCTCCTGCGACGTCGTGGGAGAACCAGCCGGCGTAGGGGGTGGTGGGCGCGACCCGGCTGAAGATCTCGTCGAGAAGCGTGCCCGTCTCGCCCGACGGAGGCAGCCAGACGACCATCGCCCGGCTCGCGACGGCGTAGTCCCGGAAGTAGGGGAACGGCTCGACCCTGGTGGGTGCGGTGGTGGTGGAGGAGACGAGATACTGGTTCCACAGCTCGACCTCCACCAGGAGCTGTCGCGTGCCGGCCGGCGGGGTGAAGTGGTAGATGAAGTACCCGTCACCATCGCAGAATCGGTTGGCGTCCCCGCCGATGGAGGAGTTGGAGCCGTCGAAGAGGTACGGCACCTCCTCGGCCGTGCCGGGAGTGAAGGAGAGGATCACCTCGTCGCCGTCGGCCTTCGCCCTGACAGAACCGACCGAAGCGCCCCAGCCGTCGTCGCCGAACGAGTCCTGGAAGCGCAGGTAGACGCCGCCCCCGCCGGCGATGTCCGCGCTCAGATCGAAGGTGCGAACCTGTCGGTTCGACGAGTCGCGGATGCGCTCGGTCTCCCGTGCGATCTCGCGCCACTGCACACTGCCCGAACGTACCGTCCGGGTGGGCGGCAGCCCGGCCAACAGGGTGTGGGCGCAGCGCGGGAACAGGTGGTCCAGTTGCCAGCGGTAGGTGGCGAGCACGTCGTGCGCGTCGAAGCGGCCCCGCAGATCGACGACGGTTTTCAGACGGTGCTCACGAGCCTGTTCGGCGGTGGCGGCGACGGCGTTCTCCAGGCCGGCCAGGGTGGTCGCCACGTTCACCGAGTCAGGGACCTCGGGATCGTGCAGGATGGCGCCGCGTGTGTCGTTCCGATAGCGGGCGACGAGGTCCAGCGCGCGGTCGTGACGGGTGACCGAGGCGCCGGTGCCGGGCAGCCAGCGCAAGTCGACGTTGCTGCCGTCGAAGTTGAAGTAGAGGCGTGGACGACGGCGGTTGACGACGCCCTGAAGGGTCGTCAACAGCAGCTGGTCGTCTCCGTCGAGGGAACTGATGTCGGCAACGTCGAGCCGGGTGGGGCGGCCGAAGGACGGCAGGAGAGGGACCGGGGTGCGGGCCTCGGCCGCGCCTGCCCGATCGGGCAGGGTGATCCCGAGCCCACCGACCGTGAGAGCTGATCCGCCTGCCTGCAGAAGGGTTCTTCGGGACACCATCGGCGATCACTGCTCCTTGGAAGAGGCGGCGTGACATCGTTGTCAAACAATCGGTGAACGTAGCGGCAGGGGCGGGGTGTTGTCCATGGTGTGCGCAGGAATCGACCGGAGGCGCGTCCTCTTGGTCCTGTGGAGCAGCGCCGATCAGCGCAGGTCCCGGAAGTTCGGGCGGAGCATCGAGCTCCCTCCTCGGGCAGCCTCTCGCGTCCCCTGCGCAGGCGTCCTCGCGCCGCGTCGTCCGTCACCGCTCCACAGGAACCTCCCGCAGCCGCACCGCTCGTCGGCCGCCGTCGAGAGGCCTGATCGCCACGCACGCCGCCGACGCGGTCCGAGGAGGAACGAGACGGTGCCGAAGGGAACGTGGAGGTCGACTTGGTCGAGGACGGTCTCCTCGCCGCAGGGCTTGTGCGACCCGCCGACGGCGTTCCGTCCGGACCAGGCCCTGTCACCGGCCGAGGCCGTGGCAGGGGGCGGGGATCATGAGGCCATGCGTCGGGATTCCGGGCTGGTTGGCTGTCACCCCTGTTCATGACACATGTCATGAACAGGGGTGACAGCGCCGAGCGCCCCCGCGAGGTCACCAGTCGTGGACCGTTCCGTCATGCAGCCGGTTGACCGGGAGGTACGCCGCTTCGTAGGGGTGCGCGGCTGCCAGGTCCTCGTCCAGGTCCACCCCGATCCCCGCGGCTTCCCCCGGGTGCAGGTAGCCGTCCGTGAAGGTGTAGGCGTGGCGGAACACCTCCTCGGTGAGCGGGGTGTGGCCCGAGTACTCCTGGATACCGAAATTGTGTACGGCGAGGTCGAGGTGGACGGCGGCTGCCATGCCGACCGGGGAGATGTCCTCCGGCCCGTGGATCGCGCTCTTGATCTGGTACTGCGCGGCGAAGTCGAAGAGCTTGCGCAGCGGAGTGACTCCTCCGAAGTGCGTGACAGCGGAACGTACGTAGTCGATCAACTGCTCGGTGACCAGGGACTGGTAGTCGTACACCGTGTTGAAGACCTCGCCGATGGCCAGCGGCGTGGTGGTGTGGCGGCGGACGGTGCGCAGAGCCTCCTGGTTCTCCGCGGGTGTGCAGTCCTCGAGCCAGAAGAGACGGTAGGGCTCCAGATCCTTGCCGAGCCGGGCGGCCTGGAGGGGGGTGAGCCGGTGATGTGCGTCGTGCAGGAGGGGCAGTTCGGGGCCGAACTCGGCGCGCACGGCCTCCAGCACGGCCGGCATGTGACGCAGATAGGCGTCGGTGTCCCAGTCCTCCACCAGCGGCCGGACCTGCTGGTGCAGCACGGGCGCGCCGCTGGCGTCCGTGCTCGACACGCCGTAGACCGCCTTCAGTCCCGGGATGCCGGACTGCACGCGCACGGCGGGGTAGCCCTCGGCGAGGCGGGCCCGGACGGAATCGAGGAGCTCGGGGATGTCGCGGCCGTTGGCATGGCCGTAGGTCCCCACGCGGTCCCGGCTCGCGCCACCGAGAAGCTGGTAGAGGGGGAGGCCCGCGGCCTTCGCCTTGATGTCCCACAGCGCGACGTCGACGGCCGCGATCGCGGCCATCGTCACCGGGCCGCGTCGCCAGTAGGCGCCTCGGTACAGGTACTGCCAGGTGTCCTCGATGCGGTGCGGGTCGAGGCCGATGAGGAGCGGCACGACGTGGTCCTCGAGATAGCTGACCACGGACAGTTCCCGGCCGTTGAGCGTGGCGTCGCCGAGGCCCGTGAGCCCTTCGTCCGTCGTCAGTTTGAGGGTGACGAAGTTACGTCCGGGGCTGGTGACGATGACCTTCGCGTCGACAATTTTCATGCGGGGTACTTTCTTTCCGAATGCGGTGGTGAGGGGTTGTTCAGCCCTTGGTGGCGCCCGAGGTCAAGCCGGCCACCAGGTATTTCTGTCCGAGGACGGCGGCCAGGACGACGGGGACGGTGATGAGCGTCGCGGCGGCCATCAGACCGCCCCAGTCGGTGCTCGCGTACGAGATGAAGTTGAAGAGGGTCACCGGAACGGTCTGGGTGCGGTCGTCGGCGAAGATCAGCGCGAACATGAAGTTGTTCCAGCTGAAGACGAAGGCGAGCAGCGAGGCCGTCGCCGTCCCGGGGGCCGCGAGGGGCAGCGCGATGCGCCAGAAGGCACCGAAGGCGCTCAGCCCGTCGGTGCGCGCGGCTTCCTCCAGTTCGACCGGCAGGCCGGCGAAGAAGCTGATCATGACCCACATGATGAGCGGGACGGAGACGAACATCTGGCTGAGGATCAGCACGGTGTAGGAGCCGACGAGGCCCATCTGCGCGAACAGGTAGTACCAGGGGACGAGCAGCGAGATCGCCGGCACGATGCGCGCGACAAGGATCAACGAACCCGTGCGGTGCATGTCGAACCGTCCGACCGCCCAGGCGGCGGGCACCGCGATCACGGCGGAGAGCACGGTGGAGACCACACCGACCAGCAGTGAGTTGCCCATGGACCGCAGGATCTGCCCGGCCTCCACGATGTTCCGGAAGTTCTCGAGGGTCGGGCTGAACCACAGGCCCACGGACGGGTCGGTCACCTGGACGTTGGTCTTGAAGGCGGCGGCGAACATCCACACCAGGGGCAGCGCGAAGACGAGCGTCACCAGGGCGATCGCGGTGCCGCGCAGCCACGAGCGGACGGCGCGTCGGCGCAGGTGTGCCGGGACGGGTACGGGGGTGACGGTGGCACTCATGCGGTCTTCTTCCTTCCGCCCCGGCGGCGCAGCAGCACCACGACGCCGATGATGAAGAGCGTGAACAGGACCAGGACGGCGGCGGCCAGGCCGTACTCCTGGTAGTCGAAGGTGAGTCCGTAGGCGTAGACGTTCAGGGTCTCCACCTCGAAGTCCGAGCCGCCGCCCGCACCCTTGGTGGCGTAGAGGATGTCGAAGGTCTTGAGGGCGTCCACGGCGCGCAGCACCAGTGCGGTGGCGAGCGTCGGCCCGAGCATGGGGAGCACGATGTGCCGGAACCGCTGCCAGCCGTTCGCCCCGTCGACGCGGGCCGCCTCTTCCGGCTCCTCGGGCAGCGTGGTCAGCCCGGCGAGGAGCAGCAGGGTCATCATGGGCGTCCACTGCCAGACGTCGATGAGCATCAGGGTCGGCAGTGACTGGCTGACGGAGCCGAGGAACTCCTGCCGGGGGAGCCCGACTCCGGCGAGGAGGTGGTTGGCTATGCCGTTGGTGGGGTCGAGGATCAGCAGCCAGAGGATGCCGATCGCCACCGGTGTGGTGAGCAAGGGGATGATCAGGATCGTTCGCACCCACCGCATGCCCCGGAACGGCTTGCGCATGAGCATCGCCAGGGCGAGACCGAGCACGGTCTCCAGGATCACCGCCCCGACTGTGAAGATCACCGTGCGCTGCGCGGCGGGCCAGAAGCGGCGGGTGTCCCCGAGGGCGTCGGTGAAGTTCTGCAGGCCGACATGTTCCTTGCCCGCGTTCACCGCGCCGAAGGCGTCCGTCAGGCTGAGATTGATGGTGTAGACCAGCGGGAAGACGATCATCAGGCCGACGAAGAGCAGGGCCGGAGCCAGCATCATCCACTTCAGCCGCCGGTTGGCCTGTTCGAAGGTGCGGGGGCGGCGCGTGGGGGCCGTAGTCGACGCGGGGGCCGTAGTCGACGCGGGGGCCGGGCGGGCCGGGGAGACCTCGGTGGTGGACATCAGGACTCCTTGTGGCGGTTGTCGCGAACGAGGAAATCGGCGAACTCCGCATCGGCGTCACGCGCCACCGGACGTACGTCGTTGCCGAGGATGCCCGCGACCAGCGGCCGCCCGACGATGTCTCTGGCCCGGCCGACCTGCAGGACGCGGGGCCTGTCGTAGCCCAGGCCCCGCTCCGCGTTGAGCCGCATGGTCTCGGCGAGTTCCGGCGGGAAGGACGCCAGGGACGAGGGGTCGGACCACACCGAGCTACGGGCGCCGGGGATGCCGTCCTTCTGGAGGGCCGCGGTCATCTCGGTACTCGCGGCCCACTTGATGAACTCCCAGGCATCGTCGCGCAGCAGACTGAAGGTGCTGATGCCGAGGCTCCATGACGGGATGTTGTGCGGTCGGGCGCCTGCCGGTCCGGCCGGGAAGGGCGCGAAGCCGACGGTGTCGCGCACGGTCGACACCTGCGGGTCGAGAATGCTGCTGTAGATCGCGTCGGCGTCGATGTAGAAGGCGGCCTTGCCCTGCGCGAAGATCGGCATGGCCTGTTCGAGGCTCATGTTGGTGGCGCCGGGCGGGCCCGTCCTCGCCAGAAGTCCGCCGTAGTACTCGTACGCGGCGAGCGCCTCGGGCGTGCCGATGCCGGACTTGCCCCGCACCACGAAGTCCCCGCCGTACGAGTACAGGAAACTCGACCACTGGGATACGGCGCCGCTGCGCTGGCCTCGGCCGACGAAGCCGTAGAGGCCCTTCTTCTTGTCGGTGAGTTCCTGGGCGGCCGACATCAGTTCCGCCAGGGTGCGTGGCGGTCCGCCGAGGTCCTCCACGAGGTCCTTGCGGTAGTACAGCGCGGGGCGTTCGGTCACCACGGGGACGCTCAGTACCTTGCCCGCCGTCAAGGAAGCCTCACGCGGGGCCTTCTGGAAGTCCCGCCAGGCGAACTCGTCGTCCTGGGTGACGCGGTCGCTCAGGTCGGTCAGCCAGCCGTTGTGCGCGAAGAGGAGCTGCTCCTGGAGCGCACGGACCATCATGACGTCCACGTCGGTGCCCGAGGCGTTGAGCTTCACGTTGTAGCTGCTCGCCAGTTGGTCCGCGGTGAGCAGGGTCATGGAGACGCGCCGGCCGATGCGCTCCTCGAGCTCCTCCGTCCGGCGTCGGATCGCCTGGGACCAGACGTGGTTGATCGCCATGATCCGCAACGGGGTGTCGGCGGAGGGCCGCTCGCCCCTGGTCGTACACGCGCCGAGCGCTCCCATCCCGGCGGCTCCCGCGACTCCTGCCGCCAGCCTGCCGAAGGAGCGCCGGCTGAGGAGCTGGCTGCTCGTGGACATCGTTGTCCTCGTCTCTCTGCGCTGTCGTGCCTCGCGCTCACCTGCGGACCTGCTGACTCCGCGGAGCATCCGATTGTCTGGCCCAACTGGTAGGACCAGTTGGGCCAGAGGGACGTTAGCAGGAGAGTGGCGTATCGAACAGCCCTTTCACGGGCCGGATTCGTCGAAGGGCACGGATGACCTCGCCGAGACGCGGAGCCGGTGCAGCGTCGCGTCCAGGGCGGCGGTCCCGGGGAGCTACTCGCCCGTCCTGCCGGTGCTGTACCGGTCCCCGGTCTCGTCCAGCAGCGCTTCGATATGGTTGCGCGCCATGATGTCGACCTGGACGTCGAGGTCCTTCCCGTAGGTGCGCAGACCGAGCATCAAGTGCTCCCGCATCCGTTCACAGGCCAGTTCCGTGTCCCGTGCCTCGATCGCCTCGAAGATCTCAGGGTGGTGCGGAACTCCGGGCTCGCCGATCGAGGGGTCGGAGTTGGAACGGAGCATCATCTCGAACATCATGCCGCTGATCGACGAAAGCATGATCCGCAGAACCGGGTTCTTGCTCGCCTCGGCGACGGCGTCATGAAAAGCCATGTCGGCCCGGGCTTTGACGACGACGTCGCTCGCCGACTCCAGGGCGTCGCGTGCGGACCTCATCGCCTCGATGTCCTCGTCCGTGGCGTGCTCGGTCGCCAGGCGCACCGTTTCGACCTCGAGCGGCAGCCGGGCTTCGATCAGCTGCCGGACGGTGGGCCGACCCGCCCGGTACAACGCGTCGTACCCCCTGGCCTGCCCGGAGGTCTGCTCACGCACGAAGGAACCGCGGCCCGGAGCGACCTCGATCAGGTGCTGGGCCTCGAGTCGCCGCAGAACCTCGCGCACGACGTTCCTGCTGGCGCCGAACTGAGCCGCGAACTCGCGCTCCGAGGGGAGCTTCGTCCCGACGGGGATGTCACCGGACCGGATGTCGTGCTCGAGTTCCCGCGCGATCCGTTCCGTCAGGAGCCCACGCTGGGCGGGAGCTGCGGCCTGGTCGGACCGCGCGGAAGAGGAAGAGGCGGACGGCTGCATCCGAGCAGCGTACAGGCTGGTCCAGGGCGGTACAGCGGCCCTCAGGCCAAACATGGGCGCCTCGGCGTACGGGAGAACGCAGGCCCGTCGTACGTCAGGCGGCCGGTCGGTTCTCGTTCCCCCCGCGCGTCAGGGCGAGGACGTGCTCGCCGCGTCCCGGCGGCCGGTGGCGACGGCGGCGAGCCAGTCGTCGATGTCATGGATGTATTCGACGACGGGCTGGTCCTGTTCGGCCACAGGGCGAGGGTGGTGGTGCCGCGGCGGCAGCCGTCTCCGGCGCCCTCTACCTGCCCATCGGTACGTGGGCGCTCTGGCACCACCCGCCGAGCCCCGCCGCGCTGGGCTGCGCCCCGGCAGCCGGGGTGCTCTCCTCCGCGGTGCCGTTCCTGGCCGACCTGCTGGCCCTGCGCCGCGTCCCCGCGCACTTCTTCGGCGTGTTCACGAGCGTCAACCCGGTCTCCGCGGCTCTGGTCGGTCTCGCCGTCCTCGGTCAGCACCTGGACGCCCTCTCCTGGCCGGCCGTCGCCGTGATCGTCGGTACGAACACCGCCGCTGTCTCCACCGCCCCCGGGCGGCGCCGTGTGTGAGGTGACGCAGCCGGGCTGCCGACCGGCCGCGAAGACCAAGAACGGACTTTGAACTGACAGATGACAAAGTATGGACTTCCTCAGCAGAAGTCCCCTAGCGTGGCGGCGCAACCCAGGCCTGTTGCTCTTTCGCGGATCCGTACAGCCCGACCGGAGTGCCACCCCGTTCTGGAGGACCGATGCATTCACGGCTGTTCCCACATGCTCGAAGACACCTCGCCGCCCTGCTCGTCGGCGGCTTCCTCGCGGGAGGGATCTGGGCAGCCCCTCCGGCCGCTGCCGAACCCGAGGACATCCCACCCCAGGAACCGGGCGTCACCCTGCGGGTGTTCGACACACAGGTGCCCCTCAGCAAGCTGTGTACGCTCAAGCCGGGCCAGACCCCGAACTACGACACGTTGATGCCGACCGTGGACTGGTCCACGGTCGGCGACTTCGGCGGCTTCGCCGACAACTTCGTGGCCGAGGCCTCCGGTTACCTCGTCATTCCCGCCGACGGGACGTACACCTTCCGCCTCAACAGCGACGACGGCTCGCGGCTCACCATCGACGACCGGGAAGTCATCGACCACGACGGGCTGCACGGCGCCGAGCCCAAGGACGGAGCCGTCCAACTCGGCGCGGGTACGCACCCGTACCGCGTCGACTACTTCGAGCGCGGCGGTGAGCAGCAACTGACGCTCTCGTGGAAGCCGCCGGGCGCCGACGACTTCAGCGTCGTACCGAACGAGGCCCTGAGCACCGACGCCGGGGTCGTCCGGGTCACCGCGCCGGGCCGCAAGGAGTGCGAGTCCGGGGCGGACAGCCCCGGCGACGGCCTGCCGCTCGCCGATGTACGCCCCGACCTCGACCTCACCGACCTGCGCCCGGACGGATTCGAACCACAGGTCACCGGGATGGACTGGCTGCCCGACGGACGTCTGGCACTCTCCACCTGGGGAGGCACGGACAACCTGACCGGCGAGGTGTACCTCCTCGACCACGTCACAGGTGACACCAGCCGCGACAAGGTGACGGTGAAGAAGGTCGCCGAGGGCCTGCGCGAGCCGATGGGCATCAAGTACGTCGACGGCTCGCTGTACGTCTCGCAGAAACATGAGCTGACGCAACTCGTCGACACAGACAAGGACTTCGTCACCGACGAGTACCGCACGATCGCCACCTGGCCGTACAGCGGAAACTTCCACGAGTTCGCCTTCGGACTGCTCTACCGCGACGGCCACTTCTACGTGAATCTGTCCGTCGCCATCAACTACGGCGGTGCGACGACCACTCCGCAGCCGGCACCGGGCCGCGGCACGACGTACAAGATCAGCAAGAAGACGGGCAAGATCCATCCGATCGCGGGCGGTCTGCGGACCCCGAACGGAATCGGCTGGGGCCCCGGCGGCGACATCTTCACCACCGACAACCAGGGCGGCTGGCTGCCCGCGTCGAAGCTCGTCCAGATCAAGCAGGACCGCTTCTTCAACCACTACACCGAGCCCTCGGGCCCGTTCGACAGCCGGCCCGTCACCCAGCCGGTGGTCTGGCTGCCCCAGAACGAGATCGGCAACTCTCCCAGCACACCGCTGCATCTGAAAGAGGGCCGCTTCGCAGGCCAGATGCTGATCGGCGACGTCACCTACGGCGGTCTCCAGCGTGCCTACCTGGAAAAGGTGAAGGGCCAGTACCAGGGTGCCGTCTTCCGCTACACGCAGGGACTCGAAGCAGGCGTCAACCGCATCACCATGGGACCCGACGGTGCGATATACGCGGGCGGTCTCGGTGCCGACGGCAACTGGGGACAGGAAGGAAAGCTGAAGTTCGGCCTGCAGAAACTCACGCCGAACGGCGGCAACACCTTCGACATCAAGGAGATGCGCGCCGTTCCCGGCGGCTTCGACCTCGAGTACACGCAACCCGTGTCGGAGGCCACCGCGGCGGAGCTGACGGCCCGCTACCAGGCGGAGCAGTGGCGCTACACCCCGACCTCCGACTACGGCGGCCCGAAGATCGCCGAGGAGCAGCTCGCGGTGAGCTCGGCGACCCTCTCCGACGACAGCCGCACCGTGCGGCTGCGACTCGACGGGCTCAAGCCCGGCCGGGTCGTACACCTCCGCTCGCCGCGCCCCTTCGCGTCCGCGTCCGGCGAGGCGCTGTGGAGCACGGAGGCCTGGTACACGCTCAACGCGCTGCCGGGCAAGCAGCCCCCGGCGGCCACGCTGTACGAGGCGGAGGAGGCGCGGCTCACCGGAACGGCCGGCGTCCACACCGACCACACCGGCTACTCGGGCAGCGGCTTCGTCGACCGCTACAACACGGAGGGCAAGGCCGCCACGACATTCGACGTGACGGTCCCCAAGGCCGGTGACTACGACGTGAACCTGCGCTACGCCAACGGTCCCGACCCGTTCCGGGGCACCAAGAACCTCTCCCTCCACGTCAACGGGAAGAAGCTGAGACAGACCGCACTCGCCTCGACCGGCACCTGGGACGACTGGTCGACGCAGACCGAGCGGATCCGGCTGCGCGCCGGGTCCAACACCCTCTCGTACCGCTTCGACCAGGGCGACACCGGGCATGTCAACCTCGACCTGATCACCGTGCTGCCGCACGGCGCCCCCGTCGCTCTCTTCGACGGCACCGCCGCCTCCCAGGCCCAGTGGCAGCACACGGACGGGCGGCGCCTCGAATGGCCGCTGTCGGCCGAACAGTCGATGGAGGTGTGCTGCGGTGACATCCGCACCAAGGACGCCTACCAGGACTTCAAGCTGAAACTGGAGTTCCGGGTGCCGCAGCTGCCGGACGACGTGACCGGCCAGAACCGCGGCAACAGCGGCATCTATCTCCAGGACCGCTACGAGCTCCAGATCCTCGATTCGTTCGGC
Source organism: Streptomyces sp. NPDC005794 (assembly GCF_042871445.1). NCBI lineage: Bacteria > Bacillati > Actinomycetota > Actinomycetes > Kitasatosporales > Streptomycetaceae > Streptomyces > Streptomyces sp. NPDC005794. The sequence continues at coordinate 143,436 of NZ_JBIAIN010000016.1, read as the reverse complement.
GACACCACCCTCGCCACGAATGAGGCCGGGGCCATCTACGAGAAGAAGGCACCGGACGTCAACGCTGCCACGGCCCCGGAGACGTGGCAGAAGTACGACATCACCTTCCGCGCGGCGCGCTTCGACGACAGCGGCCGCAAGACCGCCGACGCGCGGGTGACGGTGGTGTGGAACGGCCAGAAGGTCCACGACGACGTCGCGATCGACGGACCGACCGGCGCGGGCAGACCGGAGGGCCCTTCGGCCGGAGCGATCCGTCTCCAGGACCACGGGAACACGGTTCGGTTCCGTAACATCCGGATCGAACCGCTGAGCTGAGGCCCGGCCTCCGCCGACGACGCGGTGCACCTGCGATCCGCAGGTGCACCGCGTCGTTCCGCTGGGGCGGGCGTCAGCCGGGCACGGTCTCCGACGCGCGCCAAGCCGTCGCGAGCCCTTCCAGCCACGCCGGGGGAAGTTCGGCGTGCTCCCATTCCGCCCGGAGCGCGGTCGGTGCGGCGGTGAGGCGTTCGAGTACGGCGATGCTGGTGGGGGAGTGGAGCAGGGAGTGGCGGCCGTGGACGGCGATGCGACTGCCCGGCCCGTACCGTGCGTACAACTCGGCCAGCCGCTGCCGACGGGAATCGGTGAACCGCTCCAGCTGTCCGGCGTACCCGACCCGTCCCACGACGCCCATCGTGCCGAGCACGGCTGTGAGGACCTCGTCCGACACCTCGGGGTCGAGGTCCGAGGAGTCGCTGAACGAGAGGTAGAGCGGCATCACGGCGACCTTCGCACGCTCCACGTCCACCCTCCCGACGGGGAGACGGCCCCGTGCGGCGTCCCCCGCCGAGCCAGGCGTCGCCTGGCCGATGGCACGCTCGAGTGCTCGCTCGGCGACACGGTCGAGCGCGTCGCCGACGGCGCGGGCGCCGTCGTACCAGCCGGTGCCGTACGGCTCCCCGCTCCCGGCCGGCTCGCCCACCGCCTTCCCGGCCTCGCTGTGCGCGTCAGCGATCGCGCCGGCCTCCACGATCGCGATCAGCTCCTCGGCTTCGTCGCGGAGCATTCCGGCGCGGCCCAGGAGTTCGAAGAGGGTCTCCTTCGCGTTCAGGACGCTGGCGGAGTCCAGTGGGTGCCGGCCCGTTTCGGCGCTGTTGATCGTGTCCTCCTCGTCGGCCTCGGTCTCTGAAGCCCTCCACCGACAGCTGCCGCCGCCGAGCTTCCCAAGTCTCCACGATTCGACCTGTCATCGCCGCACCCAGGGCTGTTTCGGCAGCAGGAGCCGCGGGCGGGATCCGGTGTCCGCTGTCGTCCGTGGACCGGCGAGGCCGCCCGGCCCCGCGGTCCTACTCGGTCAGCAGGCGTGAACCGGAGAACGACCGCTTCTGCCCATGGGTACGCAGGACACATCCCCCGTGATGCCGTCGTCCGGATCTCAGCCAGTCGCGGGAGTGGGAGCGGGGGCCGTGTCCGTGCCGCGCCCGCGGCGGTGGCGCGCGGCCAGAGGTACCAGGGAGATCGCCACGGCGCCGAGGACGGCCGCCACGGCGAACGTGGTGAAGCCGAGGCCCGCGTTTCCGCCCGCGAGGACCGCGCCGCCGAGGGTCGGGCCGACCACCGCGCCCGTACGGCCGATGCCGGTGACCCAGCCCAGGCCGGTGGCGCGTTCGCGGGGCGCGTAGACGCGGGACGTGGCGGCGTACACCATCACCTGGGCGCTGAACAGCCAGATGCCGGTGATGAAGACGACCACGTACGCGGCGCCGAGCGGTAGCTGTGCCCTCAGCAGGAAGGTGCCGACCGCGGTCAGTACGAACCACAGCGCGGAGACCTTCACCGGGCCGAACCTGTCCGCCGTACGGCCCGCTATCAGCATGCCGACGATGCCACCCGCGTTGATCACCATCAGGAAGGTGACCGACGAGGAGAGGGAGTAGCCGGTGGCGCGCATCAGTTCGGGCAGCCAGGTGGAAACGCCGTAGACGAGGAGGAGACCCGCGAAGGACGCGATCCACAGCAGCGGGGTCGCCCAGCGGGTGCCGGGCGCGAACAGGGCGGTGATCGCGGCCAGCCGGCCCTTCGCGCCGGCCTGGGGAGCCTGCTGCGCACCCGGCCGCTCCAGCCGGTAGCGGTCGGCGACCGCGTACGCCTGTTCGGTTCGCCCCCGGGTGAAGAGCACCCCGGGAGACTCGGGAAGCCACTTCAGTACCAGCGGCACCGCGATCAGGGCGGGCAGCACTCCCGCCCAGAACACCCAGCGCCAGCCGTGCTCGGGGGCTACGACGAGACCGATGCCCGTGGCCGCCATGCCGCCTGCGTGGTACGAGGTCATCATCAGGCCGGTGGCGAGGGCGGCCCGGCGCGGCGGTGCGAACTCGGCGACGATCGCGAGACTGATCGGCATCAGCCCGCCCAGGCCGAGGCCGGAGAGGAAGCGGCCTGCGCCGAACAGGGTGGCGTCGGGGGCGACGGCGCACAGCGCGGAGCCCACCGAGAACAGCACGACGCTGCCCATGACCAGCGGCTTCCGGCCCAGCCAGTCGGTGAGCGTGCCCGTGGCCAGTGCGCCGATCAGCATGCCGAAGGTGGTCCAGCTGCCGATGGTGCCGGCCAGTGCGGGTGTGAAGCCGAGGCTTTCGTCGGCCAGGAGGTGCGGCATGGTCGCGCCGTAGATGTTGACGTCCATGCCGTCGAAGAACACGGCGAGCCAGCACAGGGCGATGACCGGAGCGACCACCCGGAAGGAGCGGTCGGGTGGTGGGGACGTGGTCGAGGCAGCCACGGGGCACTCGCTTTCTGCCACGGCGTTGTGGCGGGTGGGCCGTCCCGTGCGGGGAACAACGCCACGGTCGGAAGTGAATGTTCGCGAGGTGAAAATATTTCCACTCTTGGGCCGTGCGAGTTTCTCCTTGGCCTCCGCCCGTGTCAATGGTCGGCGCGGGCCCGCTCCTTGGCGCCCGGCTCCGGCAGGGCGCGCGCCCGTGACCGCGTGCCTACGGGGATCGCCCTCTGCCGGGGCTGCCGCTCCGGCGCTGTCACACCAATGGCAACCCCGCGTAGTTCATGGCGAGTTCGGCTGCCGCGTGGGGTGACGCGGCGATGCGGTCGAGCTGGGCGATCTGGAGGCGCGTGTCGAACGGGCTCTGGTCCGGATCGGTATGCAGCGTCGTGGTCATGAAGTACGAGAAGTGTTCGGCGCGCCATACGCGGCGCAGGCATGTGTCGGAACAGGCGTCCAGCAGATCCGACGCACCGGTCCTGTGCTGCCGGATCAGCGCCCGGCCCAGCACCACGACGTCGGCCACGGCCAGGTTGAGCCCCTTGGCGCCGGTGGGCGGCACGATGTGCGCGGCGTCGCCGGCCAGGAAGACCCGGCCGTACCGCATCGGCTCGGTGACCGAACTCCGCAGCGGCAGAACGCTTTTGGAGGTGATCGGGCCGCGTTCCAGTTTCCAGCCGTCGAGTGCGAACCTGGCGTCGAGCTCGTCCCAGATCCGCTCGTCCGGCCAGTCCGCCGGGTCCGTGCCGTTGGGTACCTGCAGGTACATCCGGCTGACCTCGGGGGACCGCATGCTGTGCAGGGCGAAGCCGCGCGGGGAGTGGGCGTAGATCAACTCGTCGCAGGACGGCGGCACGTCGGCCAGGATGCCGAACCAGGAGAAGGGGTACACCCGCTCATAGGTGCGCCGGACGCCCTCGGGTACGGCTGCCCTGGTCACCCCGTGGAAGCCGTCGCAGCCGACCACGTAGGCGCACGTCAGGGTCTTGTCCTGGCCGTCGTGCGTGTAGCGGATCGTCGGGCAGTCGGTGTCCGCGCCCTCGACGGAGCGGACCTCGGCCCCGAAGTGGAGGGCCGCGCCGTCGGCGAGCTGCAGGGCGATGAGGTCCTTGACCACCTCGGTCTGCGCGTACACCCACACACGGCGGCCGTCCGTCAGTGACGGGAAGTCGATCCGGTGGGCCCGGCCTTCCCAGCGCAGCTCCACGCCGTCATGGACGAGTCCCTCGGCGTCCAGCCGTTCGGCCGCCCCGACCTCGCGCAGGGCGTCGACGGTGGACTGTTCGAGGATGCCCGCCCGCTGGCGCTGTTCGGCGTAGGCGCGGTCGCGGCTCTCCAGGACGACGCAGTCGACGCCCGCCCGGTGGAGCAGGCGTGACAGCAGCAGGCCGGCAGGGCCGCCCCCGATGATTCCCACGGTCGTATGCACCGCTCGTTCTCCTTTGCGTTCGGGGACGTTCGCAATCCCTGGGGCGCCCCTGTGCCGGCGTGCCTGCGTGTTCGCGTAGTGAAGGTTTCTTCACGGAGTGGCGTGAGTTTGCCGCCCGGATCGCAGCCCTGTCAATGGTTCTGTCCGGATACCGGCGCACGCCTCTCCGTCCCAGGAGGCTTCCGCATGGCGAGACGGTCAAGCATCCGGAGCGAGTCCATCCGTATATTCGTACGCATGTCTGCATCGGCCCTGTCGCTGTGCCTCGCGCTGTTCGCGCAGTCGGCGTGGTGCGTCGACAACGGACTCTGTCGCGGCTGAACCCCGCGTCGGCAGCGCCTGCTGCCGGCGTCGACCCCACTGCCGCCGTCCGTAGAGCATCCTCCGGAGACCTTTCGTGACCACCGCGCCACCTGCCGGGCCGGCCGCGCCGCCGCGCGCAACGCCCGCCGCCTTTCTCGTTCCTTCCCCCACCTCGGTGCCGCGACCGGAGGCGCCGCCCCTGCCCCCGGTGCGCAGGACGCCACTCGTCGTGTCCGGGCTGCTCGCCGTAGCTCTGACCGCGTACGTATGGTTCGCACACGGCGCCAAACCGGGCGTACTGCTCCTGCTGGGGCTCGGACTGGGCGTCTCCCTCTTCCACTCCCGCTTCGGCTTCACCTCCGCCTGGAGGCAGCTCGTCGCCGTCGGCAACGGCACCGGGCTGCGGGCGCACGCCCTGCTGCTCGGCACCACGGCCACGCTGTTCGCACTGATCATCGGCACGAGCACCGGGCTGTTCGGCTCACAGCCCGCGCCGTCCGCCGGGTCGATCGGAGTCGGCCTGATCGTCGGCTCACTGCTCTTCGCGGTCGGGATGCAGCTCGGCGGCGCCTGTGCCTCGGGAACCCTGTTCGCCGTCGGCTCGGGGCAGACCTCGGTGGTTCTGACCCTCGGCGGATTCATCGCGGGCGCCACGCTCGCCGCCTGGCAGTTCGACCTGTGGAAGGACCTGCCCGCCTGGGAGCCGGTGGTCCTCTCCGACCACATCGGCTGGTTCGGCTCATGGGCGGTGACGATCGCCGCACTGCTGCTCGTGGTCCTGGTCACGCGACGCGTCCAGGCCCGTCGTAACCCGCCGCCGCTCGGAGCCGTACCCTCCGCGCGCACCGCGGCCGTACGGGCCTTCCGCGGCTCCTGGCCGCTGGCCGCCGGCGCCCTGGTACTGGCCCTGCTCGGAGCCGGCGTGCTCCTGGTGTCCGGCGGTGCCTGGGGCGTCACGAGTGCGTTCAGCCTGTGGGGCTCGGAACTGGTGGGCGCCCTCGGCGGACACCCGGAGAACTGGACCTGGTGGCGGCAGCCCGGCAACGCCGAGATGCTGGCGGGCCCGGTGCTGGCCGACAAGACCAGCCTCACCGACATCGGCATCATGATCGGTGCGGCGGTGGCGGCCGCACTCGGCGGTACCTGGGCCCTGCACCGTGGCATCCCGTGGCGTACGGCCGTCGCGGCGGTGCTCGGCGGTGTGCTGATGGGCATCGGCGCCCGGCTGGCCGGAGGCTGCAACATCGGTGCCTACCTGGCGGGCGTCTCCTCCGGCAGCCTGAGCGGCTGGCTGTGGGGCGCGGTCGCACTGGCCGGCACCTGGCTCGGGCTCAAACTGCGCCCGCTGTTCGGCCTGGGCAACCCCAAGCCGGGCGACGGCGTCTGCTGACCACCCCGGCAGGGTGATCGGCCCGTTCCCACGGCGGAGGACCGCAGTGCGCAGGTCTCCTCTACGATCGTCCGCGTGTGCGCAAACGTCATAGTCGCTGAAGACGACGCGAAACAGGCCGAGCTGGTCCGGCGCTACCTCGAACGCGAAGGCCACGCGGTCACGGTGGTGCCGGACGGCCTCGCCGCCCTCGAACAGGCCCGGCAGGGAGCACCGGACCTGCTCGTTCTCGACGTGATGATGCCGCGCGCCGACGGGCTCGACGTGGTCCGCATACTGCGTGCCGAGGAACGGGAGTTGGCGGTCCTCATGCTGACCGCCCGGGCCACCGAGGACGATCTGCTGCTCGGACTGGACCTGGGCGCCGACGACTACATGACCAAGCCCTACAGCCCGCGGGAGCTCATGGCGCGAGTGCGCACGCTCCTGCGGCGCACCCGGCGGGACGGGAAACGCGAGGACGGCCATGTGCTGCGGGTGGGATCACTCGCCGTCGATCCCGTGCGTCACGAGGTGGCGGTCGACGGTGTGGAGGTCGAGTGCACACCGGGGGAGTTCCGGCTCCTCTCGGCGATGGCCGCCGAACCCGAACGGGTCTTCACCCGCGAGCAACTGCTCGCCGAACTCCACGGGTTCGACCGGTACATCAGCAGTCGTACGGTCGATGTGCACATCATGAACCTCCGCAAGAAGATCGAGCGCGCACCCCGGCGACCGGTCAGGCTGCTCACCGTATTCGGAGTGGGCTACAAACTGATGGACCCGTTGAAGGGGACCCCGCGTGCTCCGGCGCGCTGAGCGCGGTGGGCAGCGCCTGCGGCTGCCGCTGCGCAAGAGCCTGCTCGGCCGGCTGCTGGCGGTGTCGGCGCTCGTCGCGGCCTGTTCGGTCGCCGCCACCGCGTGGCTGGCCGTACAGACCACGTCCGGCGCGATCGAGCAGGAGCAGGGACGTAATCTCGCGGCCGACACCCGCGTCCTCGACGCCCTGCTCGCCTACGCGGCCGAACACCCCACCTGGGACGGTGTGGGGGCCACCGTGAACGAGCTGGCCGACACCTCCGACCGGCGGATCACGCTGACGACGCAGAACCGGGACGTACTCGCGGACTCCGCCGGCTCCTCCCCGCAGCCACCGGCGCTGCCTCCCCAGGCGTCAGCGGTCGTTGACCCCCTGTCCGTGACCGCCGTGTCCTCCGGGTCGGAGCCGGAGTCCGGCTCCGGCCCCGTGACGGTCGCGGAAACCGGTACGGCCGTGGAGCAGCGCTCCGGGGGTGACCGGGTGGACCCGCGCGCCGTCGGACCGTTCAGACTGCCGCAGACGGAGCGTACGTCGTTGCGGCGCACCGCGGACGAGGCCGTGCGGTGCCTCAGCCGGTCCGGGATCGCCTCGGACGTCGTCGAGGGCCCGAGCGGCCGGCCCCGTATCCAGGTCGTGGGCAACGATCCGGACCGTGTGCGCGGCAGCCGGTGCTCGACGGACGCCCTGGACAGCCCCACCGAAACCGAGACGAAAGCGCTCACCGCGCTCAACGAGCTCGTCAACGCGTGTCTGGACCGGCAGGGGCGCGAAGCCGTACGCCTCGATCTCGACCTCTCGTGGAACACGGGGGCGGAACCCGTGGCCGCGTCGGCCGTCCCCGAGCCGTCGTCCGAGCCCAGCATCAGCATGCCGCAGGAGCCCCGACCGACCGCGCTCCCCACCCCCACGCCCTTCGACAGCGAGATCGACCGTGACATCGCCTCGTGCGTCGGCATCGCCCGCCAGGAGCAGCTGAGTTCGTACGTCGCCTCACCCGCACTGCTGTTCATCGGTGACCCGGGCGGCGGTGCCGTTCCCGGCTTCGACCTGTCCCCCGGGAACACGGCGAAGATCATCGGGGTGGCGGCGCTCGTCCTCGCGCTCACCGTCGGTGCCTCGATCCTCGCCGGAGTCCGGCTCGTTCGGCCGCTGCACGCGCTCACGGGCGCGGCCCAGCGCATGCGGGACGGGGAGGACCCGTCACATGTGGTCGTCGCCGCGGACAACGAGATCGGCCGGCTGGCCGCCGCCTTCAACGACATGTCGGCCCATCGCGCCCGCCTGGAGGAGCAGCGCAAGGTGATGGTCAGCGATGTGGCGCACGAGCTGCGCACCCCCCTGAGTAACATCCGGGGGTGGCTGGAGGGAGCCCAGGACGGCATCGCCGACACGGACGCGCAATTCGTCTCCTCGCTCCTGGAGGAGGCGCTTCAGCTGCAGCACATCATCGACGACCTCCAGGACCTGTCGGCGGCCGATGCCGGCGCCCTGCGTCTGCACCCCGAACCCGTACGGATCGACGAACTGCTCGCCCATGTGGTGGCGGCCCATCAGGCCCAGGCCGATGCCGCCGGGGTGGCCCTCACCGCGGCCGTTCCGGACGGGCACGATCCGGTCCCCGAGCTCACGGCCGACCCCGTACGGCTACGGCAGGCGATCGGCAACCTGGTGTCCAACGCCGTACGCCACACCCCGGAGGGAGGACGGGTGACGCTGCGGGCGTACGCGACCCAGGCCGGGGGAGCGTCCGGGGGAGTGGACGAAGCGGTGGTGGTGGAGGTCGCCGACACCGGCAGCGGCATGGCGCCCGAGGACCTGCCGTACGTCTTCGACCGGTTCTGGCGCGCGGAGAAGTCACGCAGCCGCCGCACCGGGGGCAGCGGTCTGGGCCTGGCGATCGTCCGCAAGCTCGTCGAGGCACACGGCGGGACGACGGCCGTGGCCAGCACCGTGGGCGAAGGATCGGTGTTCAGCCTGCGGCTGCCACCGGCCGGCCCTGATCCGATGAACACAGCGGCCTGACAGCTTCCTCATAACTTCACTCCAGTCTGTGGGCAAGCCCGGCCCCCGACGCGCATCCGTGCGCGGGCACCATCAACGCCGAGCTGGAATCGGAGTTCTTCATGTCCCTTCGCCCGACCCTGCGTACCGCGGTCCTCGCAGCCGCCGCCATCGGCGCGGTCCTCCTTCCGTCCGGAGTGGCAGCCGCCGACGGCACGCCCACGCCGGCACCCGCCGACGGCACGCCCACGCCGGCACCCGCCGAACGCACTGCCAGCCCCAGCCCCGCGCCCGAAGGAGCCGAGCCCTCCCAGGCCGCGACCCCGGTCCCGGCCGAGTCCGTCCCGGCGGGAACGATGCCGCGGGGCGGCGTCGACGCCGGGGAGCGTCCGGCCGCCGAGGCCGCCGACACCGCGCTGTACGGTTCCGCGGCCGGCGCGGTGCTGCTCGCGGGCGCCGGCACCTTCGTGCTGCGTCGCCGGTCCGCCGCACAGCGCAACGGCTGATCCCGCACGGTGGCGCCGCTTCCCCGAACGGGGGCGGCGCCACCCGCCGTTCCTCCTCCAGCCTTCGCCCAGCAAACCGCACCGGAGTACCGCTCATGCCCCTTGCACCGAAATCGTCGTGGCGTACAGCCGTGTCCGTGGCGGCAGCCGCCCTGCTGCTCGCCCCCGTCACCGGTTGCGGCGCGCCCGACGCGCCCGCGCCTTCCGCCGCAGCGGCATCAACCGCGCCCCCGTCCCCGGAAGCGCCCAAGGCGCCGGCCCCGACGCGGCTGACGGTCCCGTCGCTGGGGATAGACAGCACGCTGCTGAGACTGGGACTCAACGAGGACGGCACGGTCGAGGTCCCCCCGGCCGAGAAAGGCATGACGGCCGGCTGGTACGCGGGCGGGGCCGTGCCCGGCGAATCCGGCGCCGCCGTGCTCATCGGCCACAACGACACGCGGTTCGGCAAGGCCGTCTTCCATGACCTGCACAAGATCGCCAAGGGGGCGGACATCGCGGTGTCCGGTGGGGGAGGGGAGAAGACACACTTCAGGGTCACCGGCACGGAGAGCGTCAGCAAGAACGCCTTCCCCACCGAGAAGGTCTACGGAGCCACCGGCGAGCGAGTGCTTCGCCTGATCACCTGTGACGGAGACTTCGACGCCGACGGCCACCCGGTGGACAACCTCATCGTGTACGCCACGCTGCGCTGACCTGGACGGTGTCCCTGTCCCGCCCGGCGGCGGCCATCGTCCCGTACGACGGCACCTCGCCGCGTGTGAACTCGGCCGACATGTGCCCTTGCACGGCGAATCCGTCGATGGAGGTCGTGTGCGAACCGCTCAGCACGGTGTGAACCGTTGCGGTCGCCGTCGGACACCCCGCAGGCCGCGCCCGACGTGGCCTGCCGCAACTCTTGACGAGTGCACGCGTGCAGGCCAAGAATGATCGCACAGTGCGCATGACAACGTTGTCGACGTCTCGAGAGGTGCTCGTTCCATGAGATGGACCCAATGGATTCGCGGTGCGGGGACGGCGGCCGCCACGGCCGCTCTCCTCGGCGGCGCCGTCGCCGCACCAGCCGCGGCGGACGGAGGGGGGCACGCCGAGCGTGGCCGGCTCACCGACCTCGTCAACCCGTTCATCGGAACCGAGAACGAGGGCAACACCTACCCGGGTGCCGCGGTGCCGTTCGGCATGGTGCAGTTCTCGCCCGACACGGGGCACAACACCGGCTACGACTACTCCGAGACCCATATCCGGGGCTTCTCCACCGTCCACATCTCCGGCGTGGGCTGCGGCCTCGGCGGCGACCTCCCGGTGCTTCCGACGACCGGTGGCATCACGTCGACGGACAACGCCACGTACGCCGCCGAGTTCAGCCACGACGACGAGAAGGCGAGCCCGGGCGCCTACGAGGTCGGCCTCAAGACGGGCATCAAGGCCGAGCTGAGCGCCACCGAGCGCACCGGGGTGCAGCGGTACACCTTCCCCGCCACGGACAAGGCCAACGTCCTCATCAACGCGGGTCAGTCGCTGCACAAGACCGTGAAGACCGATGTCGAGATCCTCGACGACCGCACCGTGCGCACGGCCATCACCGGCAGCGGCTTCTGCCAGGACACCAAGCCGTACACGGTGTACACGATCACCCGCTTCGACCGGCCTTTCACCACCTCCGGCACCTGGAAGGGCGACGCGGTCACCGAGGGCTCGAAGGCGTCGTCCGCGGCAGCCGAGCGCAACGGCGCCTTCGTGCGCTTCGACACCTCCAAGGACCGCACGGTCGAGGCCACCACCGCGATCTCGTACGTGGACGCCAAGGGCGCCGCCCTCAACCTCCGCGCCGAAGGCGGCCGCTCGTACGACCGTGTCGCACGCGCCGCGCAGGCCGCGTGGGAGGACCGCCTCGACGACGTCCAGGCGAAGGGCGGCAGCCAGACCCTGCGCCGGACCTTCTACTCGTCCCTCTACCGCTCGTTCCTCGCGCCGAACATCGGCAGCGACGTCGACGGCCGCTACACCGGCTGGGACCAGAAGACCCACCGCGCCGAGGGATTCACCTATTACCAGAACTGGTCGCTCTGGGACACCTACCGCACCCAGGCCCAGCTCCTGTCGCTGCTCGCCCCGCACGAGTCCCGGGACATGGCGATCTCCGTCCTCAAGATCGACGAGGACAGCGGCTGGCTGCCCAAGTGGGGATACGGCACGGTCGAGACGAACATCATGACCGGCGACCCGGTCACCCCGTTCCTCACCAACGCCTACCAGCAGGGTCTGCTCAAGGGGTACGAGGAACAGGCGTACCGCGCGCTGAAGAAGAACGCCGACGGCGTGCCCCCCGCCGCATCGGCCCCGGTGGGCCGCGAGGCCAACAAGGAGTACCTCGCCGACGGCTTCGCGCCGTACATCAAGGGCCGTGCCCATGTGAAGCCGGGCGACTCCGACTACGACCACGGTGCCTCCGCGACCCTGGAGTACGCGCTCTCCGACGCGATGCTCGGGCAGATGGCGAAGGAGCTAGGGCACGAGGACGACGCCGCGCGGTACGCGGCGCGGGCGCAGAACTACCGGAAGATCTTCGACAGTTCGACCGGTTTCTTCCGCGCACGGGATGCGAACGGAGCCTTCACCGGCCCCGCCGACCCGGCCAAGAGCGAGGGCTTCCACGAGGGCACGTCCTGGCAGTACCAGTGGCTCGTCCCGCAGGACCTGCCCGGCATGGTCTCCCTGATCGGCGGAACCGAGGCCGCCAACGAACGCCTCGACTCGTTCTTCGCCTACGAGCAGCTGCTGCGGGACCCGGCGAAGACCGCCCGAGAGGTGTGGGTGAACGGGCCGTACGACTACTACAACGCGGACAAGTACAACCCGCAGAACGAGCCCGACCTGATCGCCCCGTACACCTATCTCTCCACAGGGCAGCCCTGGAAGACCACCGACGTGGTGCACGCCGCGCTCACGCTCTTCACGGACACCCCGACCGGCATGACCGGCAACGACGACCTGGGCACGATGTCCGCCTGGAACGTCCTGTCCTCGATCGGGATCTTCCCGGTCCAGCCGGGCACCGACACCTGGAGCCTGTCGACCCCCGTCTTCGAGCGGGTGGACCTGGCCCTGGACCGGCGCTACTACCCTAAGGGCAAGCTGACCGTGCGGGCCCCGGGCACCTCCGAGTCGGCGCGCTACATCCAGTCGGCGCGGACCGACGGGACCGCGTACGGGAAGACCTACCTGACCACCGAGGACATCCGCGGCACACGTGACCTGTTCTTCGAGGTCGGTACGACGCCCTCGGAGTGGGGCACCTCGGCGGACGCGGCGCCGCCCGCCCTGAAGTAACGCGGCTGCACGACCCTGTGTGTACACGGCCCGCCCCTCGCCGAGGGGCGGGCCTGCGGGCCGAACGCCACGGCACCGACCGGAGCGGCGACGGCCTGCCGGCGGTGCTCCGGGGCGAGAGGCGTTCGCCCGGACGCAGATGGCCATGGTCCTGCCCACCCTCGTGACCCGCTGGAGTCTGCACCGGATCACGGACCGACCGGTCGAACCCGTTGCGACGTTCACCTTGACCACGGGCGCGCGACCCCTCGCGATCCGTCGGAGGTGAGGACGGCCATGACCGTGGAACGCCGAGGGCCGGGCGAGGGATTCGAAGCGCTTCGACACATCGCCGGTACCGGTGGGGATCTATTGACACCCCTCCGCCTGCCTGCCATCTTCGAAGCGCTTCAATGATCACGGCCTGGTGCCCCGTCCCGGCCTGAGCCCCGAGGACGGACCATGGCGCACTTCGACAATCCCGTGATACCCGGCTTCAGCCCGGATCCGAGCATCTGCCGCGTGGGCGAGGACTACTACGTAGCGACGTCCAGCTTCGAGTACGTACCCGGGGTGCCGCTGTGGCACAGCCGGGACCTCGTCCACTGGCGGCTCATCGGGCACGCCCTGGACCGCCCTTCACAGCTGACGTTGCCTGACACGGCCCCGTCCTCGTGCGGGGTGTACGCCCCCACCCTGCGGCACCACGACGGCCGTTTCTGGATGATCACGACCGTGGTCGCCGGTGCGGACACCATCCTGGTGACCGCCGAGGACCCCGCCGGCCCGTGGTCGGACCCGGTGCCGGTCGGTATCCCCGGCATCGACCCCGACCTGGCCTGGGACGAGGAGGGGAACTGCTGGTGCGTGTTCTCCCACGACGGGATCCGGGCGGTGCGCATCGACCCCGAAACGGGCGAACTGCTCGGCGAACCGGTGGAGATGTGGTCGGGCAGCGGGCTCCAGTACCCCGAGGGCCCGCACCTCTACCGGGTCGGGTCCTGGTGGTACCTGCTGTTGTCGGAGGGCGGGACGGAACGCGGGCACGCGATGTCCGTGGCCAGGGCCCGCACTCTTACGGGACCCTTCGAACCGCATCCGGACAACCCGGTGCTGTCCCACCGCAGCACGGGCCACCCGGTGCAGAACACCGGTCACGGTGATCTGGTGCGGGCGCACGACGGAACGTGGTGGATGGTCCTGCTGGGCACCCGGCCCCGTGGCGACACCCCCGGGTTCCACGGTCTGGGCCGGGAGACCTACCTGGCGCCGGTGCGGTGGGAGGACGAGTGGCCGCTGCCCGGACCGCTGGAACTGCGCGCCGAGGCACCGGAGTTGACACCGCACCCCTGGCCCGCCGAGCCGGACCGTGACGACTTCGATTCCGTCGCGCTCGCCCCCTGCTGGGTGTCCCTGAGGCGCCATGACCCTGCGGCCGCGCGCCTGGACGAGCGGCCGGGCCACCTGGTGCTGCATGCCCGCGCGGACCGTCTGGACCAGCCCGGCGCACTGTTCGTGGGAAGGCGTCAGCGCGATCCCGACTGCAGCGCACGGGCGCGGGCCGACGCCGGTGAAGGCGGCCGGGGCGGGCTTGCCGTACGGCTCGACGAGGCGCACCACTACCAGGTGGAGACGGAGGGCGGCACGGTACGTGCGGTCGCCCGCATCGGCCCGGTGCGTCAGACGATCGCCGAACGGGCCGTGCCACCAGGCCCGGTGACGCTGCGGATCGACGTGACCACCACGGACGTCCTGCCGCCCACCGTGACCGTGCGCCCGGAGGGCCCCGACGCGGCGCCTTCCGGGCTCCGCATCGGCGGCCCCGACACTCTGCGCCTGGGATTCGAGACCGACGACGGAGACTTCGAGGTCCTCGCCGAACTCGACGGCCGCTACCTCACCACCGAGGTCGCCGGCGGTTTCACCGGCAGGGTCGTCGGCATGTACGCGACCCAGGGCGCCCCGGCCTTCGACTGGTTCGAGCTGCGGCCGGCCTGACGGCGTCCCGGGGCCGCGATCCGGCCGCCGTCGCGGCGGCCGGATCGCGGTACGAGGGCGCTCAGCGAGCGAGAGTGGTCTCCAGCCACTGCCGGATCTCCGGCGTGACCGTGTCGGTGATGTCGGCGAATTCCTCGTGCTTCTTGAGGAACTTCGCCACATACGGGCAGACCGGCACGATCCGCTTTCCCGAGGCCCGTACGTGGGTCAGCGCCTCCCGCACGAGGACGGAGGCCAGTCCCTGGCCGGCGAAGGCGTCGTCGATCTCGGTGTGGAAGAAGACGCGTTGCCCGTCGCGGTCGCGGTAGGCGGTGAATCCGGCGCTGACCTCGTCGACCAGGATCTCGTAGCGGTACCTGTCGTCCACGTTCCGGACGATCGGGGTGGGGGCCTGAGTCATCGTGTGCTGCCTTTCGGGCGTGTCGGATTGCCGCGCGGTGCGATGGTGGCGTTGGGGAGGGCCGGGGCGGGAAGACGGTCGCCGGGGTAGCCCTCGACCTGGCCGAAGCGCTCGGAGGCGTCCTCCCAGTCCTGGCGTGCGTCGACGATGTCCTCGTGGCTGCGGCCCACGAAGTTCCACCACATGACGATCCGTTCCCCGAACGGGGTTCCGCCCACGAGTACCGCCCGGGCGGGGGCGTCCGTCTCGTTCGTCAGGGTCAGCTTGTCGCTCCCCGGGCCGACGTATCCCAGCTCGGCCCGGCGCAGAGTCGTTCCGGCCATCCGGATGCTTCCCTGGTCGACGAGGAGACCGTGCTCGAAGACGGGGTCCGTGTCGAGTGTCGTGGTCGCGTGCGGCTCGAGGACGATCTCGGCTCCGAGCAGAGGGGTGAACGTCGGGACCGGTGAGGTGTCCCCGGCGAGGGAGCCGAGGAACACCCTGAGCACGGCTCCGTCCCGGCGTACCGGGCTCGGCGCGTGGTGCCGGAAGTCGCGCCCCGTGTCCCGGTGCTCCTCGGGCAGGGCCACCCACAGCTGCACCCCGTGCAGGACCGAGGTGCCGGGGGTGGAGACCTCCGTGTGGCTGATTCCGTGGCCACCGGTCATCAGGTTCAGCTCTCCGGGACGTACGAAGGCGTGGCTGCCCAGACTGTCGCGGTGCTCGATCTCCCCGCTGAACAGCCAACTGACCGTCTGCAGGCCGATGTGCGGATGCGGAGCCACGTCCATCCCGCCGGTCTCGGCGACGTCGTCGGGGCCGTAGTGGTCGATGAAGCACCAGGCGCCGATGAGTGAGCGGGCCCTCTGCGGCAGTGTGCGCCGCACCGTCATCGCCCTCGGACCGCCCAGGGGCACGTCTCGCGCCGTCAGCACATCGACATCGACACCGGTGCCGGACGCGGGCTCCTGGCCTTCCGCGTCCCTGTGCGGCGCGCCCCGTCCCGTGCCGACGCCGCTCATCGTGGGCCCCCCTGGGCACCAAAGGTGCTTTCATGTTCAACGATCATGCTTGATGATAAGCCGTCGCCCATTCGGACGCACGGCACGACGAGGGGCGGGTACGTCCCGGTGAGGAGTCCAGGGTGAACGGTACGCAGGCGGGCCATGCGGGCAAGCGGGTCTACGTCGACAAGCAGAGCCCGAAGGCCTATCACGCTCTGACGGCCACGGCCGAGGCGGTCCGCACCGTCGCCCAGGAAGCGGGGCTCTCACGCACCCTGGTCGAACTGGTCAACCTCCGGGTGTCACAGATCAACGGCTGCGCGTACTGCCTGGACGTCCACACCAGGGCCGCGCTGCGTGCGGGCGAGGCCGCCCAGCGGCTGGGCGTGCTCGCCGCCTGGCGTGACACCGAGGTGTTCACCGCGCAGGAGCGTGCCGCTCTCGCTCTGGCCGAGGCGACGACACACCCCGCCGACGCCTTCCTGCAGGAGGACGCCTACGCCACGGCCCGCCGCGACCTCTCCGAGGACGAGATCTCGGCCGTGGTCTGGGTCGCTGTCACCATCAACGCCTTCAACCGGGTCTCGATCATGAGTAAGCACCCCGTGCGCGGTGTTCCCCGGCAGTGACGGGACCACCCTGATGGAGCGGTGACCGAGGACATGAGCCCGCACATTCCACTGGGAGATGTTCCGGAGCGACCGCGTGGGCGCGGCCACCTTCGCCGGCCGGACTGGTCCTGGGCGGCGTACGGCCTGGGTGTCGGACAGCGAGTGAGCAGTCCGGCGGGCCGGCACGACCGCGCTCCCCGCTCGTGACGGAACCGCCGCGCTCGGCTCCGCTCCAGCCTGTTCCCGTCCGCCGTCCGAGTGAACTGCGCTCCGATCGTGCCCTACGCCGGGCAGGCATAGGGCGTCCGCGACCCTCGCGGGCGGAAGCACCGGTGGACGCGGAAGCGGCCGACCGGGCGAAAGGGGCTCTCCATGCTCGGTCCACGGGCCACGCGGGCAGGGACCGGGGGAGACGCAGGATCCCGGCCCGACAGCGGCGCGGACACCGGCCGGGCCCCGCACACGGCCGCCGAGGCGGCCGCGGCCGTCGACACCGTCCTCGCGGAGCACCTGCACACCAGGCTCCGGGAAGCCCGGCGGGTGGACGCCGTGTTCGCCGAGGAAGTGGCCTCCCGGGTCGCCGGATTCGTCCTGCACGGCGGCAAACGGCTGCGGACGGCCTTCGTGTGGTGCGGGTGGCTGGCCGCAGGAGGCACCGGCGACCCCCGGACGCCGCTGCGCATCGGTGCCGCCCTGGAGCTGCTGCAGGCCTGTGCGCTGGTGCACGACGACGTCATGGACGAGTCCCCGGTACGCCGGGGCGCGCCCGCCGTGCACGCGGACTTCGCCCGCATGCACCGGGCGGGCCGCATGCGCGGTTCCGCCGCGTCCTACTCGGCCACCGCCGCGGTGCTCGCCGGAGACCTGGCGCTGGCCTGGGCCGACGACCTGCTCACCGAGACCGCACTGGCCTCCCCGTACGGCGGGCAGCTGCACCAGGAGTGGCAGGCCATGCGCGGCGAGATGGTCGCCGGGCAGTACCTGGACATGCGGGCGCAGGCGACCGGTTCCTCCGACCGCGCCGAGGCCAGGAAGATCGCGACGCTCAAGAGCGCGCTCTACACCGTGGAGCGGCCGCTCGCTCTGGGCGCGATCCTGGCGGCGGCCGATGCCCGGGCCATGGAGGGGCTGCGTTCCGCAGGACGGTGCGCGGGACTCGCCTTCCAGCTCCGTGACGACCTGCAGGGCGCGTTCGGCGACCCGGCCGTCACGGGGAAGCCCGCCGACGAGGACCTGCGGGCACGCAAGCTCACCCCTCTCCTCGCTGTCGCCCTGCGGCTCGCCGGCGAGTCGGGTGACACCGAGGCTCTGGCCACGCTCGGCCCCGAGGGCACCGCACCCTGCGGGGGGACGGTCGAGCGGATGCGTGCCGCGCTGGAACGTACGGGTGCGCGGGCGGTGCTGGAGGAGGAGATCGCCGGCCTCTCGGAGTCGAGCCTGCGTCACTTCGCGTCCGTCGGACCGGATGCCCGGGCCCGGCGCGAGTTCGCCGCGCTGGTGGCCAGGACCGTGGGCACCGGCCCCGCGCGGGAATGGGAGGGCGCATGAGGACCGTCCCCGGCCCCACCGACCATGTGGTGGTGGTCGGCGCCGGACTGTCGGGGCTGGCCGCCGCCCTTCACCTGCTCGGCGCGGGCCGCAGGGTGACCGTCGTCGAACGGGACGCCGGACCCGGAGGCCGTGCGGGACGGCTGGAACTCGGCGGGTACCGGGTCGACACCGGGCCGACGGTGCTGACCATGCCGCACCTGGCCGACGAGGCCTTCGCCGCCGTCGGGGACAGCCTCCACCGCCGTGTGGAGCTGGTTCCCCTGCACCCGGCCTACCGAGCACGGTTCGCGGACGGCAGCGGGCTGGACGTCCATACGGACGGTGACGCCATGGAGGCCGAGGTCCGGCGGTTCGCCGGGGCCACGGAGGCCGCCGGATACCGCAGACTGCGGACCTGGCTCCAGCGGCTGTACCGGGCGCAGATGCACCGCTTCATCGACACCAACTTCGACTCGCCCTTCCAGCTCCTGCATCCGGACCTGGCCCGACTGGCGGTCCTGGGGGGCTTCGGCCGGCTCGATCCGCAGATCGGCAGATTCCTCTCGGACCCACGGCTGCGCCGGGTGTTCTCCTTCCAGGCGCTGTACGCGGGAGTCGCCCCGGCCCGCGCGCTCGCCGCCTACGCCGTCATCGCCTACATGGACACGGTCGCGGGGGTCTGGTTCCCGAAGGGCGGAATGTACGCGCTTCCCCGGGCGATGGCGGACGCGGCGGCCGACGCCGGGGCCCGGTTCCGATGGTCCGCCGAGTTGACCGCACTGGAACGGTCGGCGGGGCGGGTGCGAGCCGTCCGGCTGGCGTCGGGCGAACGGATCAGCTGCGACGCTGTCGTCCTGACTCCGGATCTGCCCGTCGTCCACCGGATCCTGGGCCGGGCCCCGCGCCGCCCCGTGCCGCTGCGCCACGCGCCGTCGGCCGTGATCCTGCACGCCGGCACGGACCGCACCTGGCCGGAACTGGCGCACCACACGCTCTCCTTCGGCGCCGCCTGGGAGCGCACCTTCGACGAACTCACCCGGACCGGGCGGCTGATGAGCGATCCGTCGCTGCTCATCACCCGGCCGACGACCCATGACCCCTCCCTCGCCCCGCGGGGCAGACACCTGCACTACGTCCTGGCCCCCTGCCCCAACACCACGACCGGACCGTCCGCCGGCACCTGGCGCGGCCTGGGACCGCGCTACCGGGACAGTCTGCTGGCCGAGCTGGAGCGTCGGGGCCTCGACGGTTTCGAGGCCTCCATCGACCGGGAGCTGCTGGTCACCCCGGTGGACTGGACGGCCCAGGGCCACGCGGCGGGCTCCCCGTTCTCCGTGTCGCACACCTTCGCGCAGACCGGCCCCTTCCGGCCCCGCAACCTCGTACGCGGCTACGACAACGTCGTCCTCGCCGGGTGCGGAACCACCCCCGGGGTGGGCGTGCCGACCGTACTGGTCAGCGGCAAGCTCGCCGCGGCCCGCATCACGGGCCTTCCCCGCACGAGGGGTGTGCGCCGTCGTCCCCCGGTCCCTGAAGGGCAGAGCGCATGAACCGCCGTGAACTGGACGCCGCCGGGATCACCGGACCCGCCCTGCGCGCCGCCTACACCCACTGCCGGCGGCTCAACGCCCAGCACGGCCGGACGTACTTCCTCGCCACCCGGCTGCTGCCGGCCGAACGCCGCTGCGCCGTACACGCGCTGTACGGCTTCGCCCGGTGGGCCGACGACATCGTGGACGACCCGGACCGACGGCGGTCCCCCGGGGAGCGCGACCGTCTGCTGCGCGTGCTCGGGAGCGACCTGGCCCATGGGCTGCGTACGGGAGGAGGCGACGAGCCCGTGGTCAGGGCCGTGGTGGACACCGCCGGGCGCTACGCCATCGACCACGGTCTGTTCGCCGACTTCCTGACGTCCATGCGCAGCGACCTGACCGTGACCGACTATCCGACGTACGCCGATCTGCGCGCCTACATGCACGG
This sequence comes from Streptomyces sp. NPDC005794, assembly GCF_042871445.1. Taxonomy (NCBI): domain Bacteria; kingdom Bacillati; phylum Actinomycetota; class Actinomycetes; order Kitasatosporales; family Streptomycetaceae; genus Streptomyces; species Streptomyces sp. NPDC005794. The sequence goes on along the minus strand of NZ_JBIAIN010000016.1, from coordinate 123,436 downwards.
TTCGGCAGCGGTGATCGGCCTCCAGATGCTGCCCGTGCTCGGGACGGTCGTGGCCCGCGAGGAGGCTGCCCCGCACGCGGCCGCTCTCGGAGTGGCCTTCCAGCTGACCAACTTCCTGCGGGACGTGGGCGAGGACCTGGACCGCGGGCGCGTCTACCTGCCGGCGGACCTGCTCGCCACCCATGGCGTGAACCGGCCCCTGCTGGAATGGAGCCGCCGCACCGGACGGCACGACCCGCGCCTCCGGGCCGCCTTCGCCGAGGCCGACGCGATGATCCGGACCGTGTACCGGGAGGCGGAACCAGGCATCGCGATGCTGGAACCGCGGGTACGGCCCTGCATCCGTACGGCCTTCGTCCTGTACCGGGGCATCCTGGACGCGATCGCCGCCGACGACCACCGGGTGCTGCACCGCCGTGCCGTGGTGCCGCGCAGGCGCCGGGGCGTCACCGCCGCGGGCGGGCTCGTACGGATCCTGGGAGCGCGGATGCGGGCCGCCCGGCCGGCTGCCCCGGCGCCGGAAACCGCCGGGGCGGAGGGTTCCCTGAGATGAACCGACCATGGAACCGGACGACCTGGACCGCACCGCTGCGGGTGCGGCGCGCCCCCCGCTGGGAGCGGCAGGCCCCGACCTGGCGTGAGGCGAGGCCCACCGTGATCGCCGAAGCGCTGAAGCGGGCCGCCGCCCGGCCCGCGGGCAACTGGTACGTCGTCGGGGCCTCCCGGGAGATCGGGGCGCGGGACCGCCCGTACGGCCGGACGGTCGCCGGGACGGACGTCGTCCTGTGGCGGTCCGAGGACGGTGTGCTGCGCGCCGGCCCGGGGGAGTGCCCGCATCTGGGGGCCCCGCTGCGGGACAGCCGGGTGGTCTGCGGGACGCTCCTGTGCCACTGGCACGGTCTGGCCCTGGACGGCGGGCCGTTCGCCGGGTGGGAGCCGTATCCCGTGCACGACGACGGGGTGCTGGTCTGGGTGAGGCTGGACCGGGCGGGGGGCGAGACCGCGCTGGATGACCCGGTCGTCCCGGTGAGACCGGCAGCGCATGACGCGGTGGACGCGGTGTTCACGGCGGTGGGCCGGTGCGAACCCGAGGACGTGGTCGCCAACCGGCTCGACCCCTGGCACGGATCCTGGTTCCACCCGTACGCGTTCGCCGGCCTGAAGGTGGCCGGCACCCCCGAGGACGGCGAGGAGGACGCCTTCGCCGTCGATGTCTCGTTCAAGGTCGCGGGCCGCCTGGTGGTGCCGGTACGGGCGGTGTTCACCGCGCCCGGACCCCGCACGGTGGTCATGCGCATCACGGACGGTGAGGGCGCCGGGTCGGTGGTGGAGACCCATGCCACGCCACTCACCGCGCTCGGTTCAACGCACCCGCGGACGGCGGTGGTCGAGGCCGTCGTCGCGGCCTCGGACCGGCCGGGCTTCGCCCTGGCGCGCGCCGTCGCGCCCGCACTCCGGCCGTTGATGCGCCGCACGGCGGGCCGCCTCTGGCGTGACGACCTGGCGTACGCCGAGCGCCGCTGGTCGCTGCGGAGCACCGGGCGCTTCCCCGGCTGAACGTCACTGCCTCGCGGCCAGGCCCGCGAGGGCGCGCAGGACCCGGGAGCGCCCGGCGCGCGGCACGGTCCAGAGCATCTGGCCCCGGATGCCCCAGCCGGCGAGAAGAGCGTTGGCGGCCAGGAAACCCGAGGTCGCCGCGCGCTCCATCAGGGCGACGGGGAGATCGGTGCGGACCAGGTCGCCCGCCAGCGTGACGCGAGGATGGGGTGTGCGTACGGCCGGCCGGCGGTGGTAGCCGCCCACGGAGAAGACGGGGCAGTCGGCGCGCCACTCGTGGCGGGCGTCGACGATCCGGGCGTCCGTGGTCTCGGGATAGACCTCGTGCAGCCGGTCGAGCATCCGGCGCCGGACCTCCTTCGTTTCGGTGCCCTCGTCGACGGCGTAGGCGTGGAGTTCCACCACGGAGCCGCCCGTCCGGGCGGCCCACCGGGCCGATTCGCCTTCCCAGCGGTCCAGGACACTGACGTTGTCGAGTCCGTCGAAGCCACTGGTGCCGAGGAACCCCGCGCGGTCCTCGCGCACGGGGCGGTCGAGCCACATCCGGGACACGAGGAACGGTGGCGCCGTGCGCAGGGCCGCGATGTCCGCGCGCCAGGAGGCGTCCCCCAACTCCTCCGAGGCGCGCACGACATGGCGCAGGCCGCAGGTGTCCAGGGCGAGGACCACGGCCTGGTGGCGGTCGGCCGCCCCGTCGGTCTCCACGGTCAGGTCTCCGCCGGCCGCCGGGCGGACGCGAAGAACCGGAGCGCCGGTGCGCACCACGGCACCGAGCCGCCGCAGGTAGCCGCCCAGAGGTTCCCAGAGCGCCTGGGGGAACGGCTCGCGCGGCACGTCGAAGAGGAGCCCCTCGGACGATCCGAGGAAGTAGATGTGGAACATCAGCAGCAGTTCGGCGGCGGACAGTTCGCCCGGGTCGGCGAAGAAGCTGCGGGAGAACACCTCGAAGGCCAGGTGCCGGGCAGCTTCGGGGAAGTTGATCCGCCGCAGGAAGTCCTCGGCGCTGACCCCGTCGAACCGCTCGTACACCTCGGGGACCCGCACGTCGAGGAGGGGCAGGGCCTCGCGGGGGTCCATCGCGGTGAGGTCGCGCCAGCCGAACGAAGGGCTCAGCGCCACGAATCCGAGCGCGCTCCACGGCGGGGTCCTCGGCACGCGGGCGAAACTGTCCACCATGCCCTCTCGGTGCCGGAGCGGATAGTCCGGCAGCGGGGTGAGCGCTGTGAGTCCGGGATCCGTACGACGCAGCAGTCCGCGCAGGTTGTAGTACTGGCGGAAGAAGGCATGGAAGCCGCGGCTCATCGTCGCCCCGGACCCGTCGGCCAGGCGCACAGGCCACCCGGCGAGACGTCCGCCGAGGGTCTCCGCCTGTTCGTACAGCGTCACCCGGACACCGCGTTCGGCGAGTGCGGTCGCCGCCGCGAGGCCCGCGACACCGCCGCCGATCACCGCCGCCGAAGGCGCGTCGCGGGTGAAGCGCTCGCGTCCCGGCTCCGGCACGAGCACCTCCGCCCGGCGGTCACGTCCGTGCCGGGTGGCGTCGGGGCGGCGCCTTCGGGCACTCATGACGCCTCGCGCCCCGCGGGCCCCACGCCGCTCCGGGCGTACGGGGCCGTCCGCAGCGGTGCCCGCGTGGACGCGCCCGTTCCGCAGCGGAGGCCGAGCACCCGCGGTCCCCTCCCGCCACGGGGCAGCAGGAGGCGGTGGGCCGGGCGGAGGAGGCCGGAGCGGTAGTCCGGGTTCAGCGCGGTGAGCCGGTCGTACGTGTGTGACGCGTGATCGAAGGCGCGTGCCAGGTCGTGGTCCCGCAGGAGGGTCATCGAGGGCTCTCTTCGGATCGGCCGGTGGCCCGGCGGGCGAGAAAGGGGAGTTCGGCCGCGGTACGGAGCATCGGGCCCACGGGCGTACGCAGGCCGATGCCGAACTCCTCCCACGGAGTGCTCCCCCCGTCGAGGAAACGCAGCAGCCGCTCCATGGGGATGCGGCGGAAGAGCTCGGTGAAGAAACGCGGCCCGTCCACGCGCCCGGTGTCGAGGGCCCGGAGCAGCACCGCGTCCATGGCGAGCGCGCGGCGGCCGTGCGGTGGTGGAACGCCCGGAGGCCCGTGGTGCAGGGCGGTGGCGATGGCCCGGCTCTGGCGCTGCACGGCGGAGAACGTGTAGCCGGTGGCCGGCCGGGTGGCGCCTCCGGCGGCGCCGATACGGAAGACGGCGCGGCCGGTCCGGCGGGGGAAGCGGGCGTCGGTCATGGGGATGACGCCCTGCTCGGCCGACTCCACGGTGAGCGGGCCGAGCCGCAGGACGTCTCCGGTGTACTGCCGCAGAGCCGCTTCGTACGCGGCCGTCGCGAGCGGGGCACGGGAGAACTCGGTGTACTCCACCAGCGCACGGTCCGGCGAGAGCGGCAGTACGTAGCCGAACGCGAGCCCGTGGCCGGGCTGCGGGACCCGGAAGTCCATGAGGTCCGCCACCCCGGGATCGAAGCGGGGGACGGCGGTGCGTACGAACCAGCCCCGGAAGTGCTGCAGGAGAAGCGTGCGGTGCGGCGGTGTGCCTCGCACGGGCCGCGAGTCGAAGACGTATCTGCCGCGGAGGGTGAGTGGTTGTCCGCCGGCTGTCGTGCAGCGCACCTCGGCGCCGTACGGTGCGTCGCGCACCTCATGGGCGATGGCACGCAGGACGTGGGCGGCCGGTGACGCCGCGAGGCGGGATTGGACCAGCCGTTCGAAGGGGCCCGAGCGCACCATGCGGTAGCGCAGGGGGGCGGGCTCCGACTCGATGACCTCGCCGTCCGGCCCCCGCACCCGCAGCCGCTGCCAGGAGGCGACGACGGCCTCCTCGTACTCGCCGGTGCCCGCCTCCCAGTAGCACCAGGTGCGTTCCGCCGGGCGCAGTGGTCCGTCGGGGGCCTCGACCAGGGTCACTCCCGCGCCGGTCCTGGTGAGCCGGTGCGCCAGGCAGAGTCCGGCGGCGCCGCCGCCCACGATGACCGCGTCGTCCACCCGCCCCTGAACGAGGCCGGTCACTTTTCGGAGGTCCGTGCCGACGCCCGGTCGGCCAGCACCTCGCGTGCCGCCCGGCTGCCGGAGGCCAACGCGCCCAGAGGTGACCGCTCGGCCGCGTGGTAGCGCTTCTTCACCTGCGAGTAGGAAGTGGTGAAGACCTGGAAGCCGCGGTCCAGGAGGAAGCCGTCCTCGCGGTCCGTGCGCATCCGGCCGCCGACCCCGTCGGACGCCTCCAGCAGTTCGACGCGGAGGCCCGCGCCGCAGAGGTCGAGGGCGCAGGCCAGTCCCGCCAGTCCGGCGCCCACGACGACGGCGTCCGGTGGCGGCGCGCTCTGTCGGTTCGTCATCCGCGTCCCTCGGCTCGGCCCCCACAGCTGACGGGTGTCAACCCGATCATGTTCCGGGGTCCGAAGCCAGTAGCCGCCACGGGGATCGCCCCTTCGTGTGACCCGTGTGCCAGCTCAGGAGTGCCATTCACCGGAGTTCATGAGTTGCCGCGCTTCTTCCGCGGGGCGTCGGGCCTGTGCACGGCGGAACGGCCGGACCGGTCGCTCTCCACCTCGTACTGCGGATCCTCCCCCGAGGCGTCGACGGTCCGCCCCGCCGCGCATCGTCGAGCTTCGGAAGGTCCCGGGGCGGGCTCCTCCCGCCCCGGAGTACGTGATCCGTCAGTTCGTCAGGTGCCGCAGAACCGTGCGCATCGCGCGGTGCACGGCACCGCGTGATTCATCGGTCCGGTCGATCGTCTCGAACGCGTGGTGGCCGTTGGGCACGTCGACCACCTCGACGTCCGCCCCGCTGTCCCACGCAGCGGTCAGGAACTCCTCCACGGTGGCCGCGATCTCGGCCGTCTCCAGCCCGGCCCGGACGAGCACGAGAGGCAGAGCCCCTGCGTGAGCGACTGCCTCCGCCGGATAGAAGCGGCTGTCGAGCCGCCCCCAGTTCGGCAGCGGCGCCATGATGGGGTAATCGGCCGCCAGGCAACGCAGCCACGGCGGGGGCTTCCCCATCCAGTCCGCTGTGAGCGGGCCGCTGCCGGAGAAGAACCACAGGGCGACCCGGTCCTCGTCCACCCGCGGATCGGCCCGGACCCGCGCCACCGCGTCCGCCACATCGGCCGCGGCCCGTTCGTAGTCGGTCACGGCGTGCAGACGGTGGTCCAGTGTCACCCCCACCACCCCGTGGCCGGCGGCGTAACGGGCGTATCCCGTAAGGACCGGCCAGTCCCGGGGGGTGGGGCGTGCAGCGGACGGTACCGGCCCACCGTGGACGAAGACCAGCGCCGGCCGGGGGCCACGCGCGGCGGGCGGCGGGTACAGGTCGATGTTGTCCGTCCGCTCGCGGGGTACCTCGGGCACGTCCAGCAGGAACGGACGCAGGTGTGCGGGCTGCTGCGTGGCGTCCACCGGAGTCAGCCGGTGTCCCTCACCCGCGGCGGCCTTCAGCAGCGTCACAGCCAGTGCTGTAGGACTGGACAGCATCGGCCAGTGTCCTGTGGGCAGTTCGAGGAAGGTCACCCGAGGGTCGGTCAGCGCCTGCAGGGTGGGCTCGCCGACGTCCACTCTCATCTGGACCATCGCGATGCTCGCTCCGTTGCCGGTGCACAGCACTCCCGACATGGGCAGTGCGGCCCCCGCTCCGGTCAGCGTCAGCGGCTGCAGCAGTGTGCCCAGGGGATGCGGCGAAGCGAGGGCACTGAGCCGGTCGAGGGCCGTGTCGGGGACGTCCGAGGTGCTGCCCCAGAGCTGCCATGCGTCGCGTGCCGGAGGAGACAACGTCGCGCCCGTCCCCCGCGTCCCGTCTTCCGCGGCCCGCAGCACCTCTTCGCGCAGGCCACGGTCGGACACGGCCGCCAGGGCCGGGACACCGTCCTGGGGCAGCCCCGAGTCCAGGTACACGATCCGGGCGACCGACTCCGCCCGCCGGTCGGCCGCGCCCACGACCGGATGGATGCCGTAGTCGTGGCCGACCAGCACGACCTCCTGCCCGGCCTCCTGTCCGACCGAGTCGATCACCGCGAGGACGTCCGAGACGTGTGTCTCCAGGTCGATGTCCGTACCGACGGGCGGCCGGGTTCCGCCGAGTCCGGTCAGGGCCACCGCATGGACCTCGGCCCCCGCGGCGGTCAGGCGCGCGGCTGTGTCCTCCCACACCTGCGGGCCGGTGAACACACCGGACACCAGGATGAACGCGGTCATGGTCTCTCCTCGATACGCCGTCGTCCTCGGACCGGCCCGATCACCGGCCCCACTCACGGGTACCGTAGGAACTCCCCCTGAGGGAGGTTCAAGTGTTCTCGTCGTACGACGGGCTGTGCGGCATCGGCGAACTCGCCGAGCGGGCGGGAGTCAGCGTCAAGACGGTCCGCTTCTACTCCGACAGCGGCCTGCTCCCCGAGGCGTCCCGCAGCGTCGGCGGTCACCGCAGGTACGGCCCGGACTCACTCGAACGGCTGCGGATGATCCGCTCCCTGCGCACCATGGACCTGCCGGTCTCCGTGGTACGCCGCGTCCTGGACGAGGAGGACACCGCGGGGCGTGTCGGCGGCGCTCTGGAGGACGCCGTCGCCGGGCAGTTGCGCACACTCGGCTCCCAGCTGAGAGCGCTGCACTGGAGAGAGGCGGCGCTCCGCTCGGTGCAGGAGTGTCCGGCGGCCGAACGCGCGGGCCGGCTCCGGCTGATCGGCGCGGTGAGCGCGCCGCCGAACACCGCACCCCTGGCCCGGTTCTGGCGCGGCTGGCTGCCGCCGAGGATGCCGGCCCGCTCCGTCGCGGCGTTCCTGGAGGCGGCGGTCCCACAGCCGCCCGACGACCCCGCCCCGGCCCAGGTACTGGCCTTCGCCCGGCTGTACGCCATGGTGTCCCGCCCCTGCGACGGGGACGAGCCGACCCAGCCCCACGCGCACAAGGCCTCGGGAGGCCGAGCCTCGGCCGTGCTGTACGCCGGCCTGGCCGAGGCGTACGACCTGGCGGGCACCGAGATGCGCCAGGACAGGGAACCCTGCCCGGGGGAGGCGTTGGACGGGTTCGTGGACGCGTACGCAAGCGCTCGGAACACCGCGGACACCCCGGACTTCCGCCGCACCCTCGCCCGGCAACTCGCCGCCGATCCGCGCATCGACCGGTACTGGGAACTGGCGGCCGAGCTGGTCAGCCCGCCGGCCGGCCCGACCGAGCCGACACCCGGGTCCGCGCACGACTGGCTCCTCGCCGCACTGAACACCCAGTCGGGGACGCCGCTGCCCGCGTAGGACCGTGGAGGCGGGGGGCCGGGGAACCGGTCCGGGACGTACGGTCAGGCCCTGCGCAGTGCCTTCCACAGCCGTCACATAGGCGCGGGCGACCTCGGACACCGGAGTGCCGTCCGCCCCGTCAGCACCCATGCTTTCCAGGGTGCCGCGTTGCGGACGAAGCCCTCCAGGCCGGTGTTGATGAGGGCCCCCAGCGAGCCGCCGGCCAGCGGGGTGGAGAAGGCACCGCCGGTCAACGCGATGGGGACACCACTGGCGCCCACGTTCCGTCCGTACCCCTTCGCACGCGTCACAGCCAGCGGCGGATCGGCAGGACCGCCGACTCCCGCATCCTCTGCACGGGCGAGCGGCGCTTCCACCGGCCCCCGTCGATCAGCGTGCTCAGCTCCACGTCCTGTTCGAAGTGACCGTCCAGCGTGAAGGTGAACTCCCGGTCGAGGACCGCGAGCACGGATCGCCGTCGAGGTTGTTGATCCACAGCGCGGTGCGATGTCTAGGATGCGCCCATGCCGGACGCCGAGCCCCGCCCCGAGCCGTTCATCCAGGAGACCGCTCCAGCGGCGCTCGAAGACCTGCGCGCGCGGCTGCGCGCGACACGCTGGCCGGACGCGCCCGAGGACGCCGGGTGGTTGCTCGGGACCGACCTGGACTACCTCCGTGAGCTCGTCGCCTACTGGGCGGAGAGCTTCGACTGGCCGGCGCAGGAGGCGGCGCTCGCCGGCCTTCCGCGTTTCCGGGTCCCACTGGGAGGCCTCGGGATCCACTTCGTGCACGCCCGGGCCGTCGCGCCTTCCGGACCCGTGCTGCCGCTGGTCCTCAGCCATGGATGGCCGGACTCGTTCTGGCGCTACTCGAAAGTCATCCCGCTCCTCACCGACCCGGGCGCGCACGGAGCCGATCCGGCCGACGCGTTCGACGTGGTCGTGCCCGACATGCCGGGCTTCGGATACTCCGACCGGCCCGTCGGCCCGCCCCTCGACTCCATCGCCGTCGCCGGTCTGTGGGCCGAGCTCATGTCCGTCCTCGGCTACGAGCGGTTCGGCGCCGCCGGCGGGGACATCGGCAGCCACGTGAGCCGCTATCTCGGGCTCGACCAGCCCGAGCGGGTCGTGGCCGTCCACCGCACCGACGGAGGTGTACCCGTCCTCCCCGGCGACCTGGCGGATCTCACCCAGGAGGAGCGGGCCTGGTTCGAGGGCGCCGCGGCCTGGGGCGCCGCCGAGGGCGCCTACGGGGCGATCCACCGCACGAAGCCCCAGACCGCCGCCTTCGGACTCAACGACTCACCGGCCGGGCTCGCGGCGTGGATCGTGGAGAAGCTACGGGCCTGGAGCGACTGTGGCGGCGACGTCGAGCGGAGCTTCACGAAGGACGAGATCCTGACGAACGTCACGCTCTACTGGCTGACCGGAACGATCGGATCGTCCATGCGCATGTACCGCGCGAACGCCGCCATCCCGCCCGCACAGCCGGCCCGGCGGGTCGAGGTGCCGTCCGGCTTCTCGATCTTCCCCGGCGACCTCGTCCGCCCGCCGCGGGCGTGGCTGGAGCGCACGACCAACATGGTGCGCATGACCGAGCCGTCGCGTGGTGGGCACTTCGCGCCGTTCGAGGAGCCCGAGATCTACGCGGAGGAGCTCCGCGCCTTCTTCCGCCCCTACCGCGCGGCGGCGAACGGCTGAGGTACACCCGCAGCGAACAGGCGGTCGCCGCCGTGGAGCGCACCCGGCGAGACAAGGACGCCGACAGGTTTCTCGCGCTCTTTCACCCGCGCCGTCCTGCCCGCCGCCGAGTGGGACGGTGAGGTGACCTACGAGGTGGTTCACACGCAGTTCCTGCGGCCCGACGTGGCGGCCGTCAAGGCCCGGCAGGTCTACCGATCGGCAGACGGGGAATCGGACGGGGCGCCCCTCTACGTCATGACGAAGCGAGGTGACGGTGAGTGGCTGCTGCACGCCTGCCGGAACACCGAGGTCCGCGCCGGGAAGCAAGGCCAGGGCAGGACATGGGGCCCTCGGCACGGCGGAACTCAGAAATCGACGTCCGCGGCCTTCCGGATCGACGCGTTCATGTTGCGCTCCATCATCCGGAGGGACGCCTGCGCCAGGTCCTCGTGGATATGGGCCACGGCGTCGTGGGGAATCGTCACGTCGAGATGTCGGATATGGGCGTCGAGGGCCGAATACAGGACGCATTGCTCGGTGACCTGCCCGCACAGGACCACGCGGTCCACATCCAGTTGCGACAGGAGGTAGCTGAGCGGCGTCTCGTAGAAGATCGAATGCCTGGCCTTGACGACGAACAGTGAGTCGTCGTCCGGCAGTACGGGCTCCACCAGGCCGCGGTGCGGCCCCGACATCGTCGTCTCGATGATTTCGCCGTGGTGCGACCGCCATTCCCCGAAATTGTCATTCGCGTAGATCACCGGCACACCGCCGTCCCGGGCCCGTTCGATGAGACACACGATGCGGGGGAGTGCCTCCCTCACGGAGGGAATGAGGATGTCGGCATCCGGGTGGCTGTATGCGTTGATCATGTCGATGACAATGAGGGCACTTCGGCTCATGGCTCCACATTCTCATCATGCCGCGCGACGAGCGCGAAGAGGCCGCCCTCGGCAGGTGGCCGTCCGCGCGGACACGTCACTGGAGGCAGAGGCAGAAGGGGTGCCCCGCCGGGTCGGCGTACACACGGAAAGCACGCTCACCGCCCCGGTCGTCGACGTCCAGAGGTGTCGCACCGAGCGCCAGTACCTCCGTGTGGGCGCGCTCGATGTCCGTCACGTCGAGGTCCAGGTGCTCCTGCTGCGAATTGCGGTCCCCCCGGGGCCACTCCGGCGGCCGGTGGTCCGCCACTCGTTGGAAAGCGATGCGTGCGCCGCTCGGGACATGGAGGACGTACCAGTCCTCGTTGTCGCTCTTGACCTCGCCGCCCAGAACAGCCTGGTAAAAGGCGGCCAGGGACTCGGGGTCGGGGCAGTCCAGAGCGACAAGACCGTAGGTGGCGATGGGCATGTACGGATCCTTTCGTCAGGGGCCAGGTGAAGCCGCGCGCTGTCCCTGGTCACTTCCCGGAGCCTACGTCGTCCGCGCGACACGGACCGTCCGCAAGCTCGGGTCGGCCGGATCAGGGACGTTCATTCCCGCTTCATGGTGATCTGCAGGCATATGCATCGCCTTCCCTGAGGTGTGCGGGTCGATCGCGTCAGGGCAGCGGAGTGCCGCCGGTCGCGTTCATGATCTCGCCGGTGATGAACGAGGCGTTCGACGAGGCGAGGAAGACGTAGGCGGGCGCCATCTCGGCGGGCTGAGCGGGCCGGCCCAGAGGGCTCTGCTTCCCGAACTCCGTGGTGTCGGGCATGGTCGCGGGGATGAGGGGTGTCCAGACCGGCCCGGGAGCGACCGCGTTGACACGGATTCCGTCGGACGCCAGCATCTGGGCGAGACCCTGGGAGAAGGTGACGACGGCCCCCTTGGTCATGGCGTAGTCCAGCAGGTGAGGACTGGGCTTGTACGCCTGTACCGAGGTGGTGTTGATGATCGATCCCCCGGACGGGATGTGCGGCAGAGCGGTCTTGCACAGCCAGAACATTCCGTACAGGTTGGTCCGCACCACACGGTCGAACTGGGATGTCGAGATGGCGGCGATGCCGTCGGGCTGAGACATCTGGTAAGCGGCGTTGTTCACCAGGATGTCGATCCGGCCGAACTCGGACACGGCCTTCTCGATGAGGGCTTGGCACTGCTTCTCGTCACGGATGTCGCAGTCCACGGGAACCGCCCTGCGGCCTGCCTGTTCGACGAGGCGACACGTCTCCCGTGCTTCGCCCTGCTCCTCGGGCAGGTGCGTCAGCAGCACGTCCGCCCCTTCCCGCGCGAAGGCCAGTGCCACCGCCCGGCCGATACCGGAATCGCCGCCGGTGATGACGGCCTTGCGGTCGAGAAGCAGACCGTGTCCCTCGTACGAGTCCTCTCCGTGGTCCGGCGGCGGATCCATCGGCCCGGTCAGGCCCGGATGCTCCTGGGACTGCTGGGGATACTCCGGACGTGGGTGGCGCTGTGTCGGGTCCTGCGGCAGCTCGGCATCAGTCATCGACGTCTCCCTCTGTCCGTTGCGGCTGCGGGCGGGCATGCTTCACACGTGCCGCCGCGTTCCCCGAGGGCCTTCGGTCAATCATCCCGGGCGGATGAACAGCGGGCATGTTGAGCGAGGAGGCCCCGGCGGAACCGCGGAGACGGTAAATTCGAACGATGAGTTCCACGACCGAACCCGTCCCCCATCCGCCGAGTGGTGGTGGCCGGCTCCTCGCAGTGAGCGACCTCCACGTCGGAATCGCCGACAACCGTCCCGTTGCCGACCGTCTGCGCCCGTCTTCCGACGAGGACTGGCTCATCGTCGCGGGGGACGTCGCGGAGCAGGCGGAAGAGGTGGAGCGTGCGCTCGAGTTGCTTGCGGGGCGCTTCGCCCATGTGGTGTGGACCCCCGGGAACCACGAGCTGTGGACCGTCGACAAGGATCCCGTACGGCTGCGTGGCCAGGCGCGGTACGAGCACCTCGTCCAGGTGTGCCGCGAACTCGGCGTGACCACGCCCGAGGACCCCTACCCCCGGTGGCGGGGTGCCGGCGGCCCGGTGGCCGTGGCGCCCGTGTTCCTCCTGTACGACTACTCCTTCAGGGTCCCGGGTACGGCGACGAAGGAGGAATCCCTGGCCCGCGCACACGAGGCGGGCGTCGTCTGCACCGACGAGTACCTGCTGCACCCCGACCCCTATCCGGCCCGGGACGACTGGTGCCGGGCGCGGGTGGCGCTCACCGAACAGCGGCTGACCGCGCACGACCCGGAGGTCCCCCTCGTGATCGCCGGGCACTGGCCGCTGCTGCGCGAACCCACGTCCGTGATGTGGTATCCGGAGTTCGCCCAGTGGTGCGGCACGGAGCTCACCGCCGACTGGCACCGCCGCTTCAACGTCGCCGCCGTCGTCTACGGCCACCTCCACATCCCCCGAACGACCTGGCACGACGGCGTGCGGTTCGAGGAGGTCTCGATCGGCTACCCCAGGGAGTGGCGAAAGCGAGGCCACCCAAGGGGACTGTTGCGGCAGATCCTTCCGTACGACGGGCAGCGGTCCGGGGCCACTCAGGGCGACGCGTCGTGATCGAACGGCTTCTTCCCGCGCACGTCGCGTGCGCGGACACCTACGAGACGGACGCTCCGGCCGGCAGCCTGTACCCGGAGGAAGCGCGACTCGTGGCCACGAGTGTGGATCGGCGCAGACACGAATTCGCGGCCGTACGCGCCTGCGCGAGACGCGCCATGGCCACCCTGGGGCTGCCCCCGGCACCGGTGCTGCGCGGCCATCGCGGCATGCCCTTGTGGCCCGAGGGGACCGTCGGCAGCATGACGCACTGTGACGGATACCGGGCGGCGGTTCTGGCCAGGGCGTCCGAGGTGCGAGCGGTCGGTATCGACGCCGAGCCGAACGAACCGCTGCCGGCCGGTGTGTGGGAGCTGATATCCGTGCCGTCGGAACGGGCGAGAACGCCCATGGGCGCGGACGGCCCGGCGATCCACTGGGACCGGCTGCTGTTCAGCGCCAAGGAGAGCGTCTTCAAGACATGGTTTCCGCTCACCCTGACCGAACTCGACTTCGGCGAGGCGGACGTGACCTTCCGTACGGCCCCGGGTACGGCCACCGAAGGCACCTTCACCGCCGACCTCTCGCTGACGGCCCCCGGGATGCCGAGGTCGTACGAGGGCAAGTGGCTGGTCCACGGCGGCTTCGCGGTGACCGCGATCGTACTTCCCGCGAACCCTGCTCGTCTCCCGCCCCGCGACCTTCCCGGACGCGGGCGTATCGGTCCGTGTGCGTGACGCCGTGCACGCCGCCGTCTTCAGGCCGGACATGTGCGCGAGCGAGCCGGCGGACACCGAAGTCCCCTCCACGGCGGCCAGGCTGGGCGCCCTGCTGCGTCGTTCGCACGGATCCGGGCTCAGCACCGCTGAATCGGCACTGATGACCGAGTGGCTGGACCGGGTGTCGAACGCGGAACGGTGAGCCGACGACGGGGCGGGCCGGGGAACTCCCCGGCCCGCCCCGTCCCCAGGTCCGTGTCACCCCTGGCTCTGCTGCTCCTGCGCCAGAAGCTCGGGCCCGATGCCTTCGGTCATCGCCTGCGCCATCCGCAGGTGCGTCGCAGCCTCCTCGTGCCGGCCCTGGCGTTCGAGGGTGCGCCCGAGCATCAGCCGCGCGTAGTCCTCGACGGGGTTGCGCTCCAGCACCTCACGCAGCTCCGCCTCGGCCTTGGCCAGCCGTGCCGAGTGGTAGTAGGCGCGCGCCAGCAGCAGACGCGGAGCCACCTGCTCCGGCACCTCCTGCACCAGCCCGCCGAGGATCCGGGCCGCGGTCAGGTACTCCTTCGCCTCGAAGAACAGCTGCGCCCGGTCCCAGCGGTCCGCAGGCGTACCGAACTCGTAGTAGGTGTCGTCCACTTCTCCTCCTCGGCCGGAATGTTCCAGACGCGTCAACACGCCAAGGTTGTTAAACATTCCACTACATTTTCGGCGTGGGGCCCGGCGCTCCACGACCACCGGGGAATAGGTTGTGCGCCATGAGTAATCTCGATCGCCAGGCCGCTCTCTCCGTCTGCGGAGGACGCGGCTTCGTCGTCGCGGAACCGGTACGTGAGCTCCTCACCCCGCGCCGCGTCCAGCTCGGCGAGTCCACCGAGGTACGCAGACTGCTGCCCAACCTGGGGCGCCGCATGGTCGGTGCCTGGGCATTCGTGGACCACTACGGCCCCGACGACATCGCGGACCAGCCGGGGATGCAGGTGCCTCCCCACCCTCACATGGGCCTGCAGACGGTCAGCTGGCTGCACGCCGGTGAGGTCCTGCACCGTGACAGCCTGGGCAGCCTCCAGCAGATCCGACCCCGTGAACTGGGCCTGATGACGTCCGGCAGGGCCATCAGCCACTCCGAGGAGAGCCCGAAGCCGCACGCCCGGCTTCTGCACGGCGCTCAGCTCTGGGTGGCCCTGCCCGACGCCGACCGGCATGTCGAGCCGCACTTCCAGCACCACACCGACCTGCCCACCGTCACGGCCCCCGGCCTCACCGCCACCGTGATCCTGGGGGAGCTCGACGGAGCCACATCGCCCGGCAGGGCCTACACCCCGATCGTCGGAGCCGACCTGGCCCTGACCGCCGGAGCCGAGGCCCGCCTGCCGCTGGACCCCGACTTCGAGTACGCGGTGCTCTCGATGTCCGGCGAGGCCGAGGTCGACGGGGTCCCCGTCCTGCCCGGTTCGATGCTCTACCTGGGCTGCGGGCGCACCGAACTGCCGCTGCGCGCCGGATCCGATGCCGGGCTGATGCTCCTCGGAGGAGAGCCGTTCGAGGAGGAGATCGTCATGTGGTGGAACTTCATCGGGCGGTCCCAGGCAGACATCGAGGCGGCCCGGCTGGACTGGATGGAGGGTCCGCGCTTCGGCGAGGTGAAGGGTTACGACGGTGGTCGGCTCCCTGCGCCGGCTTTGCCGCCGGTGGCGCTGAAACCGCGAGGAAGGGTGCGCTGAGCTGCTTTGATGTGGCCAGGGCCCAGCGCGTTCCCAGGCGCGTCATCACTGACCCGGTGCCCATGCGGAGGATCCGCAGCAACCGCGGGCCGTCATCGTCATCGATCTCACGAACGCGTACTCGCCCTGCCACCGGCACATCATGCCGGGGCGCACCGGCTCGGAGATCAATCCAGACGGCGCGCCACATCACGCCAGGGAAAACGTTCCGGATGCTAGACGTCCACCCGCTCCTCCAGACGGACGGTCACGGTGTCCCCTTCCTCCTTGCCGATCGCCTTGCGCACCTCCGCCTTCACAGGCAGCTTGTGCCTGCCGTCCCCCAGGGCCATGAAGGAACTCTGGAAGGGATGACCGTCGATCCTGCCCCGGACCTTCACCAGGCCGCGGGTGCCGAAGAACTCGGCCGACTCAGGCCACACGACGTACGTCCAGCCGCCCTTGTCCGGGCTCTTCTGCAAGGTCGCGGTGAACTGCTTGTCCATCATGGGTACCGCCTCCTGTTCAGGAGCTTTCGATGAGAACGAGGTTGTTGCCGTCCGGGTCACGCACAGCGAACATCGGCGGTACTCCGGGCCCCATCCGCACAACCTCCGCATCCGCGTCGAAGCCGCGTGTACGCAGGTCCGCGTGGTCGGCGTCGGCGTCCCGGGTCGTAAGACGGATGCCGGCCGGGACGCCTTCGGGAACGAGCGCGACAGTCGTCGTCGCCCCAGGCGGTGCCACCTCGATCCAGCGCCCATCGCCGAAGGGGACGTCCCGTCGTACTTCGAAGCCGAGCTCACCGACGTAGAACTCGGTTGCCTTCTGCTGGTCGGTGACGCGAATCCCGACCGCGGCCACCTGTGTGATGTGTGTGGTCCTGCTCATTCCCTGCCTCCGCTTCCTTGGCGTTCACCAGGTAAGACGGAGACCGGCGGGGAAACTCATCGCTGGCCACGAAGACCGACCGGACCGGGCTTCTCGACAGGTCGAACGTTGCCTGATGCGGCATCGGTGTGATGCATCGAAATTTCAGGTCAAGTCTGCTGTTGGTTTTCGGCAGCCGGTGGAACGATCTTGGTGAGGTAATCGGCGAGAGAGCCGAGGATTTCGTCGGTGGTCCTGGTCCTGGTCCTGGTCCAGGTGAACGGTGTGCCCAGCGCCTGCTCACGCCGGGCGACAGTAGGCGTCGACCCGGCGGGGACGGTCAACCGGGTCCATGAGAACCCTTCGCGAATCCGATGACCCACGGAACCAACGAGTGAGCCCTTGTTCCGCGGATGGTGGCAGGAGCGGTGCAGGGCCCGGTGGCCCTGGCGTGTTCTTTTCATCGCTTCCTCGGCGGACGCAGCAGGAAGGCCGCCATGGTGGCCGTGGCGACCAGGCCGATGGAGGCGAGGGTCAGCACAGTGGTGAAGCCCTGATCGTAGACCTGTCGTGCCGCGTGCAGCAGTGCCTGTGCCGTGTGGTCCGGGAGGCCGGCGGCGAGATCCTCGGCGCCTGAGAACGATTCCTCGGCTGCTGCCCGCTGAGCCGGATCGAGACCTGGTACCTGGGGCAACCCGGTCCGGTACACGGCGGCAAGGACGGTGCCGAGGAGGGCGACACCAAGGCCCGCGCCGAGTTCGAAGGAGGTCTCCTGGATCGCGGCCGCCTCCCCGGAGCGCTCCGGGGAGGCGGCACTCATGAGGGAGTCGGCGCCGAGCGTCATCACGATGCCGGCGCCGTATCCCGCGCCCAGCAGCGGTACGAGCAGTAGCCCGTAGTGGCCGGTGTCCCCGGTGACGGCCATGGTCGCGAGGGCGACAGCGAAGAGAGTGAGTGCCCCGGTGAGCGCCCACCGGTTGCCCCATCGGCTCGAGGCCCACGGGGCTGTGACCGCGCCGATGGCGTTGGCGGCGGCCAGGGGCATCAGGGCGAGTCCGGCGCGCAGGGGTGTGTACTGGCCCACCTGCTGGAGCCACTGGGTGAGGAAGAACAGCAGGGCGACGTAGGAGCCGAAGCAGCCGATGACACACAGGGTGGCGGTGGTGAAGCGGCGCTCGCGGAAGAGGGAGAAGTCGAGGAGTGGCTCGTCGATGCGCCGCTGGCGGCGTACGAAACGGTAGATCAGGAGGCTCCCGATGGCGGCCGTGACGGCGATGAGCCAGTTCACCCCCGCGTGTTCGCCGGCCTGCTTGAGCGCGTAGACCACGCAGCCCAGGCCGGTGACGGACAACGCCGCGCCGGCCAGGTCCCAGCGGCGGGGAACGGGGTTCTTGGACTCGGGGATGACCCGGGCGCCGACGGTCAGGAGGACGAGGATGACGGGGACGTTGATCAGGAAGACCGCGCCCCAGCCCCACCGGGCGGTGACCAGACCGCCGACCAGCGGGCCGATCGTCGCACCGACACTGTGCGCGGAGGTCCAGATTCCGATGGCGAAGGCCCGCTCGCGGTCGTCAGTGAAGACGACCCTGATGATCGCTACCGTGGAAGCCATGATCATGGCTGCGCCGACTCCGAGCGCGGCCCGTGCCACGATGAGTTGCGCCGTCGACGTCGAGAAGGCAGCCGCCGCCGAGGCGAGGCCGAAGACGGTGAACCCGCTGAGCACCATGCGGCGCCGGCCGAGGCGGTCGCCGAGCGTGCCACAGGTCACGAGCATGGCCGCAAGCGCGAGCGAGTAGACGTCGACGATCCACAGCAGCCCGGCGGGCGTGGGATCGAGTTCCCGGCTCATGCTGGGCACGGCGACGTGCAGCACGGTGAGGTCGATGCCGCACAGCAGCAGGCTTCCTGACACCACGGCCAGCACCAGCCACCGTCGCCCGCCCAGGGGGTCCGAAGGCCCCGTGCGTTCCGTCTCCCCGGCTGCCCGCACCGCTGCCGGTGCCTTCTTGTTCGACATACGCTCAGCCTCAGGGAGTACCAACACAGACGACAAGTACGGTCTTTGATGTCCCCAAGGCACAGTCTGTATACCGATGGAGGCCAGCAAGTGCGTTCCAGCGTCGAGGACGTCCCGGACGAGTGCGCGGTCGAGTTCGCCATGGAAATGCTCGGGGGCCGTTGGAAACTGGCCGTTCTCAAGCAGCTGGTCGAGGGCACCCACCGTTTCGGTGAACTGAGGCGCGCGCTGCCGGGTGTCACGCCGCGCATGCTGACCCGCCAGCTGCGGGAGCTGGAAGCCGACGGCCTGGTGACACGAACCGTGTACGCCGAGGTGCCGCCGAGGGTCGAGTACGCGCTCACCGAGGTCGGGCACAGTCTGGACTCCCTCACTGACGAGCTGGACAAATGGGGCCGCTGGTACCGCGCGACGGTACGCCGCGAGGTACCCTCCGGCCATCGCCCCCCGGCATGATGTGAGGCGAAGGCCGGATGAGCAGGCCCCTCATATATCGTCTGCGCGATATCGGAGTCTGCAGGGCGTGCCGCCGAGGAGCGAACCATGAGTGAGCCATCGATCCCCGCCGGGTCTCCGGACGAGTTGCAGCGTCGGCTCGGTGTGCCCGACGCCGTGGTGATCGGCCTGGGATCGATGATCGGCGCGGGGATCTTCGCCGCCCTGGCCCCGGCCGCGCACGCCGCCGGCTCCGGTCTGCTGCTCGGCCTCGCGGTCGCAGCGGTGGTGGCGTACTGCAACGCGACCTCTTCCGCCCGGCTGGCCGCCCGCTACCCGGCCTCGGGCGGTACGTACGTCTACGGCCGCGAGCGGCTCGGTGATTTCTGGGGTTACCTGGCGGGTTGGGGGTTCGTGGTCGGCAAGACCGCGTCCTGTGCGGCCATGGCGCTCACAGTCGGCTCGTACGTGTGGCCGGGGCAGGCGCACGCGGTGGCGGTGGCCGCAGTGGTGGCACTGACCGCGGTGAACTACACCGGGGTGCAGAAGTCCGCTTGGCTGTCCCGGGCCGTCGTCGCCGTGGTCCTGGCCGTGCTCGCCGCCGTGGTGGTCGCCGCCTTCACCTCCGGTGGGGCGGATGCCGCGCGGCTGGACGTCGGTTCGGATGCCGGCTTCGGCGGCGTACTCCAAGCGGCGGGGCTGTTGTTCTTCGCGTTCGCCGGTTACGCCCGCGTCGCCACTCTGGGTGAGGAGGTCCGCGATCCCGCGCGCACCATCCCCCTCGCCATCCCGATCGCGCTGAGCATCACCCTGGTCGTCTACGCCCTTGTCGCCGCTTCCGTCCTCATGGCGCTGGGTCCGCAGCAACTGGCGGACGCCACCGCACCGTTGGCGGACGCCATGCGGGCCGCCGGTGCCGGCTGGATGGCGCCGGTCGTGCGCATGGGCGCCGCCGTCGCGGCGCTCGGCTCGCTGCTGGCGCTGATCCTCGGCGTCTCACGCACGACGCTGGCGATGGCGCGGGACCGGCACCTGCCGCACGCCCTGGCCGCCGTCCACCCCCGCTACAAAGTGCCGCACCGGGCCGAGCTGGTGGTCGGTGTCGTGGTGGCGGTGCTCGCCGCGACGGCGGACGTGCGCGGGGTGATCGGATTCTCCTCCTTCGGCGTACTTGCCTACTACGCCGTCGCCAATGCCTCCGCGTGGACGCTCACCCCTGCCGAAGGCCGCCCGCACCGCCTCATCCCTGCAGTCGGGCTGGCCGGCTGCCTGGTCCTGGCCTTCGCCCTGCCGGTCTCCGCGGTCACCTCCGGGGCCGCGGTGCTGGCCTTCGGCGCCGCCCTCCATGCCGTCCGTCGCGCCGTCACCACCCGCCAGGCGCCGTAGCTCGAGGAGCTGGCGCGCGAGATCATCGGCGCCGACACCGCGGACTGACTGCCGCGTCGTTCATCGGCCTGCGCGCGCACGGCGGGCTGTGTGCAGCCGCACCGCGCTCCTCTGGAACTCCCGCAACCCGTCCACCTCCCCATCAGGACCGGACCGTGGCGCCGTTCGGTTCCAGGCGGGCGCCCAGAGTGGCGGCGAACTCCTCGGCACGGGACAACTGGACACGCAGCTTCTCCACCTGCTCGACAGCGGCCTGCTCGTAGACGCGCACACGCGCCACCAGGGCCTCTCGCTCGCCCGAGTCGACCACGTCGTCGGCATCGAGACGGTCGGTGGCGTCCAGCAGGTCGCGCATCTGTTCCAGGGTGAAGCCGAGAGGCTTCATGCGGCGGATGACCATGAGCCGGGCGACGTCGGACTCGGTGTAGAGGCGGAACCCGCCCTGGGAGCGGGCCGAAGGGATGACCAGGCCCGTTTCCTCGTAGTGGCGGATGGTGCGCAGGGACAGTTCGGTCCGTGCGGCGACTTCGCCGATCTGCATGTGCTTGTCGTCCACGCCCGTGGTCCCGGCCCTTCTCGTCGTGGCGAGCCGCGTTCCGGGCCCACCGAACTCCACTCTAACGTTAGGGTAGAGTTGTTGATGGCGAGGGCGGCCGGGCTGCCCCGCTACTGCCGTTCCGGGGCCGATGACGCCCCCGACGAAGAACCGAGCCTTGCAGGAGAGAGCGTGCGTGAGCCCATGACGTCCATCGCCGCCGCCTGCCCTCCGTGACCCTTCGCGACCGGACCTGAGCCGCTGGGACGTGTGCCCGCGCCAGGCCCCTGCTCTGTTTCGTCTCTCTCGACTTCCGGCCCGCCCCACGGGCCGTCCGCGGGGTGCCGGCCCGGTCCCTACGCGGTCTTTCGCACGCCCCGGCCTGCCGGTGGGCTGTGCCCGAGCACGACAGGTTTCTGCTTCCTTGTCTTCTTCCGTAGTGACTCCCGCTGCGCGGCCGCGCGGACTGCGCCCGGACTGGCTGAGCAACCCGAAGGTCTGGCGGACCGAGATCCTGGCCGGTCTGGTGGTCGGCCTGGCCCTGATTCCCGAGGCGATCTCGTTCTCGATCATCGCCGGGGTGGACCCCGCGGTCGGTCTGTTCGCCTCGTTCACCATGGCCGTGGTCATCTCGGTCGTCGGCGGACGGCGAGCGATGATCTCCGCCGCCACCGGCGCCGTCGCCCTCGTCATCGCTCCGTTGAACCGCGAGTACGGCCTGGGGTACCTGATCGCCGCCGTCATCCTGGCGGGGATCATCCAGATCGCACTCGGCGCGCTCGGGGTGGCGAAACTGATGCGGTTCGTCCCGCGCTCGGTGATGGTCGGCTTCGTCAACGCACTGGCGATCCTCGTCTTCATGGCCCAGGTGCCCGAGATGCACGACGTGCCCTGGGCGGTGTACCCGCTGATCATCGGCGGCCTCGCACTGATGGTGTTCTTCCCGAAGGTCACCAAGGTGATCCCGGCCCCGCTGGTCTCCATTCTCATCCTCACCGTCATCACGGTCGCGGCAGGCATCGCCGTGCCGACCGTCGGCGACAAGGGCGAGCTGCCCTCCGCTCTTCCGGTGCCCGGCCTGCCGGATGTGCCCTTCACGATGGACACCCTGACCACCATCGCCCCCTACGCGCTCGCGATGGCGCTGGTCGGCCTGATGGAGTCGCTCATGACCGCCAAGCTGGTCGACGACATCACCGACACCCACTCCTCCAAGACCCGTGAGTCGATCGGCCAGGGCATCGCCAACATCGTCACCGGCTTCTTCGGCGGGATGGGCGGCTGCGCCATGATCGGCCAGACGATGATCAACGTGAAGGTCTCCGGTGCCCGCACCCGCCTGTCCACCTTCCTCGCCGGAGCCTTCCTGATGGTGCTCTGCATCGTCTTCGGCCCGGTCGTCTCCGACATTCCGATGGCCGCCCTGGTGGCCGTGATGGTGATGGTGTCGTTCGCGACCTTCGACCGGCACTCCGTCGCGCCGAAGACCCTCAGGCGGATGCCCGCCGGTGAGACCGCTGTCATGGTCATCACCGTGGTCGTGGTGGTCGCCACCGAGAACCTCGCCGTCGGCGTCGTCGTCGGCTCCGTCACCGCGATGGTCATCTTCGCCAAGCGCGTCGCCCACCTCGCCCGCGTCACCGCCGTCACCGACCCCGACGGCACCAGCGTGGTGTACTCCGTGACCGGCGAACTGTTCTTCGCCTCCTCCAACGACCTCGTCGGTCAGTTCGACTACGCCGGCGACCCGGACAAGGTCGTCATCGACCTGTCCGCCGCCCACATCTGGGACGCCTCCTCCGTGGCCGCCCTCGACGCCATCGAGACCAAGTACGCCCAGCGCGGCAAGACCGTGGAGATCACCGGCCTGAACGACCCGAGCGCCGACCTCCATGGCAAGCTCACCGGCGAACTCACCGGGAGCCACTGAACCGTCCCCGCGAAACCCGGAGGGCCCGGCCGGCCGCCGGTTCCCCGCTTGCCCGGGGCTGCCCGGCACGTGCGCATGGCTTCGGCTCGTCCGCGCGACCTCTGAGCCGGGCGGGCCGACGATTGCGGCACCGGGGACCCATAGGGTGACTCCATGTCTGTCACGCTGAGTTCCACCAAAACCCGCGCCGCTCTTCGCGCTTCGGCGCGCGTATCGGGCGAGTTGCTCTTGGTCCTTGTCATGACCGCGCTGGCGGTGTGGGTGCTGGGGCGTATGTGGTCGGTCGTCTGGCCTCTCATAGTCGGCTTGTTGCTCACCACTCTGACCTGGCCCGTGACACGCTTCCTGCGCCGGCGCGGGTTGCCGCCGGCACTCGCGGCCTCGGTGGTGACGGTGCTGTTCCTCCTGGTCGCAGGAGGAGTCGTGGCACTGATCGCGGTGCCGGTGGCCTCCCAGGCCGGGGAGCTGACCGACGGTGTGGTCGAAGGCATCCAGCGAGTGCGTGAGTGGGCCTCCGGGCCCCCGCTCAACATCGGTGACGACCAGATCACCAGTGCGTTCGACACCGCTACCGCCCGCATACAGGACAGCATCGGCAGCATGGTGACGACCGTCGTCACCGGGGTGAGCACGGTGGTCAACGGTGTGGTCACCGCCGTCCTGGCGGTCTTCCTGATGTTCTTCATGCTCAAGGACGGCCCCAAGTTCCTGCCGTGGCTCGCACGTCAGATGCCCGGCCGGTTCGCCACCGATGTTCC
Source organism: Streptomyces sp. NPDC005794 (assembly GCF_042871445.1). Taxonomy (NCBI): domain Bacteria; kingdom Bacillati; phylum Actinomycetota; class Actinomycetes; order Kitasatosporales; family Streptomycetaceae; genus Streptomyces; species Streptomyces sp. NPDC005794. The sequence goes on along the minus strand of NZ_JBIAIN010000016.1, from coordinate 100,134 downwards.
GGCCGTGGCGTCGCGCGGTTGGGAGACCCTGGGCGGGTTCGTGCGTTCCCAGGCGTACGTCGGTCTCCTCGACGCCGTCCTCATCGGCATCGGCCTGTGGATCGTGGGCGTGCCGCTGGTGCTCCCACTGGCGGTACTGACCTTCGTGGCGGCGTTCGTGCCGATCGTGGGAGCCCTGTTCGCCGGCTTCGTCGCCGTACTCATCGCCCTCGTGTCGAACGGACCGACCGACGCGCTGATCGTGCTGGCGATCATCATCGGGGTGCAGCAGCTCGAAGGCAACGTGTTCCAGCCCATGATCCAGAGCCGCGGGCTCGGACTGCATGCCGCGGTGATCCTGCTGGCGGTGACGTTGGGCGGCAGCCTGGCGGGCATTGTGGGCAGTCTCCTCGCCGTACCTGTCGCCGCGCTGATCGCGGTGGTCTGGAACTATCTGCGGGAGCAGCTGAGCGAGCCGTGGGCGGAGCCGGAGACCGACGGCTCGCCGAGTGGCGTCGGCTCCGCTTCGTAACGCCTCCCTGCTCGTTCCGGTGGTCGGAAGGGGCCGGCGTCGGCCGACGTTCCCGGTGGAGTCCGGGAGCTCCGGCGGCCGACGCCGGCCCAGGAGTCAGAGGCGGCCGCCGGGGACGACCGTGAACGTGGCGGGGCCGGCCGGCAGGTCCACCGTGTACTGACGCAGGTAGGTGTCCAGATACGGCGAGCGGGCACCTCCGGTGGCGACGTCGCCGGACGGGTCGTCGAGGTCCAGTCGGAGCTGGGCCTTTCCGACCTGGATGGTCTCGCCGGAAGGCGTGTCGCGCCACGAGCCCGTCCGGATGGACCCGATCTCCACCGCCAGGACGTGCCCGGCCGCCAGGGTCCAGTCGGTCGCCTTGAGATCGACGGTGAGCCTGCCCGTGGTCAGCAGCGAGACCTGCTCGTCGAACATGACGGCCGTGCCGTCCGGGGCGACGTCGTACAGCTTGAGCATGACGTTCCCGTCCCCCTTGGCGGTCAGGGAGATCTGTGGGGTCCCGGTGATCCGCACGGCCTTCTTGAGCGTCTCGGACCACACGAAGTAGCTCGATGTGACCGCCCCGGACCTCTGGAGCAGGGCTTGTCCCTCGGCGAGGCCCTTCGGGGCGGCCGGATCGGTGGTGGGGGCGTTCTCCATGTCCCATTCACCGGAGGACTTCACGCGTTCCCGGAGTGCCGGCACGCCCGACGTGCTCAGGGCGGCGAGGGTGGAGAGGCCGCCGTCGTCCACGTACGCGCCGCCGCCGAGGGGGAGTGCGACGGAACGGTCCACGACCGGCCATGTCTTCTGTGCCCGCCACTCTCCGGCGGAGTCCTCGACGGAGTAGGCGGGGTAGCGGACCGCAGGCCTGACACCCTTGAGGTACTGGTCGTAGAAGGAGAGCGTCTCGTCGTACCAGCCCTCACGCCCCATGGACAGGCGTCCGTCACTGGTGCGGTCCCCGCCCCGTACGTGTTCCCACTGGCCGACCCAGCCGCGCTCCGGACCCCGGTGGTTGTCCAGGTACTCCTGCATCTCCTCGGGCTTGGTGTTGTTCTCGATGAACCCCTGGGTCACGAAGAGCGGGGTGTCGGTGCCCTCGGCGGCCTTCGCCAGGTCGCGGGAGGTCCAGAACTCGTCGCCCTGGTCGGCGATACGGTACCCGGCCGCATTCTGCGTGAGGCACTCAGGATGGGCGTCCTCGTAACGGGAGTTGGCCAGGTAGCGCGGATCGTCGTCCGGCAACTGGTCCAGTGTGGCAATGGAGTTGTAGGCATCGGCGGTGCCGGTGACGTTCGGACGGGGTACGCCGTTCGAGTAGATGTACTGGTACATGTCCCACACGGGCTCCTGGGCGACGACGGCCTTGAGCGCGCGCTGGTCCAGGTTGTTGCCGATGAGGCCCGTCAGTGCGTCGTAGGACTTGCCGTACAGGCCGACCGAGCCCGTGGACCAGGGCTGCTTCGAGGCCCAGTCGATCGCCGCCTTCACATCCGCCTGTTCGCCGGGGCCGCCCCAGTCGAGGCAGCCGGTGGAGCCGCCGAAGCCGCGCAGGTCCACCATGACGAAGGCGTAGCCCTGGTCGAACAGGTCGGTGCCCTCGATGAAGTCCTGGAAACGGCCGGAGGGGCCGGTGTGCGTCCAGCCTTCCGCACCCGACTGTCCGGAGTGCCCGAAGTACGGGCCGACCGACAGGATGACGGGCACCTTCGCCCTCTTCGGGAGTCCCGCGGGCAGCAGCACGTCGGCGTGCAGTTCGGTGCCGGAGCGGTCCGATGAGGGGAAGTAGTGCTGCGTCCAGAGCGAGCCCTCCGGAACGCGGTCGTTCTCCTCGTGGGTGACCGGGGTGGTCGCGGCGGCGACCGGTCCGGTGCGGTCCTGCGCCGCGACGGGCCCGGAGGCGGCTGCGGGGCCGGCGAGGACGCCGGTCGCGGCGAGGGTGGTGACGAGTACCGAGGTGGCCCATCTGGCCGTGCGACGTGCTCTCACATGCTTCTCCCGGCTGGGTGGATACGGGGTTTCGCAGTGGTGCAGGCCGAGCAGCGGCCCCCGGACCGCCGTGAGGAGCGCGACGGTGGTCGCGCACATCCGCGGAGCTGGATCACAGCGCGGACGTGAACCGGAGCCGACGGTGAAGGAGTCTATGATCACTCCGCACAGGCTTCAACACGCAGGTGTGTCCCCCGTGTTACTGATGTGAGGGGCGGGCCGGTCCCCTCCCGGGGCACAGGCGTCGCACGTCGCCGCCATGGCGGCAGCGCCCGTTCGCCGCAGCTCGACGGCGCCCGGCACGAGGACTCTTCGTCAGGGTGCCGGGCGCCGGGTGCCTCGCTGGTGGAACGGCGACGTCAAGCAGCCGAAGTGTCCCCAGGCCGCTCGACCCCGATCACCTTCCGGTACACGCGTGCACCGTCGCCGTAGTCGTCCACTGCGTAGTGCCAGGTCGCCTGGTTGTCCCACAGTACGAAGTCGCCGGGGTTCCAGCCGAAGCGGATGGTGTAGTCCGGAGACGAGGCGTGCCTGAGCAAGTGGTCCAGCAGGGTCCTGCCCTCCTCCGGAGTGACACCGGTGAGCCCGAGGGCGGAGGTGCTGATGAACAGCCCCTTCCGGCCCGTGGCGGGGTGTTTCAGGACGAGGGGATGCTCGACGGTCTCCACGACGGAGCTCCGCGTCGCGCCCTGGGCGTAGTTCTGCGGGTCGGCGTCGTAGACGGCGCTCACCGATTCGAGCAGCACCTTGAACGGCTCCGACAGGTCGTCGTAAGCCGTCTGCAGGTCGGCCCACAGCGTGTGCCCGCCGAGCTCGGGCACCTCCTCGTAGGTGAGTGACTCGATGGCGAAGACGGGGCTGCGCCACAGCCCACCTATGTGCCAGGTGCTCGCCTTTCCGGTGTGCCGGACGTTGTACGGGTAGACCAGCGGATGGGCGGAGTCCTTCGCGGCGGTGGGGTGGTCGAACGGCTCCGCGAAGATGCGAACGGCCGCCACATGCTGATCGGGCGTCAGGTTCTGGTCGCGGAACACCAGTACCTTGTGTTCCTGGAAGGCCTGGCGAAGCTGGTCAGCGGTGCCTTCGTCGACGCTGTGCGTGAGGTCGATGCCGATCACCTCGGCGCCGAACCTCGGCCCGACGCGACGGATCTCGTGAGTGGTGACGGTGGCCATGTCCATCTCTCCCTGTGCTCGTGCCTGTTGTCGTGCGGGGACGTCGTCAGGCTCGTCGACAGAGGGAGGCGGAGGTGTGCGCCAGATCCACATGCAGTCTTCGGTACAGCGTGGGAAGGGTCACCCGGGACACGCTAGACGGCGTGGCCGGGGCAGGCCAGAGGCGAGCCGTTTCACTCGTGTGAACAACCGGCGGACGCTTCGGAGTGACCGTGGCGGTCCGACCGGGCAGTGGCTCATCCGTCTCCAGGACCGGCTCCGGCAGCCATCAGGCCGGATGCGGCCGGGAGGGCGGGGCGGGCCCGGTCCACGGACCGGGCCCGCCCCGCCCCGGTCTCAGTGCCGCGTGCGGACCAGCAGGTACACGAAGTACGGCGCACCGATGACGGCCGTCATCAGACCGGCGCCGAGCTGGGCCGGAGCGATCACCGTGCGACCCGCCAGATCCGCGAGGCAGACCAGCACGGCCCCGAGCAGGAGCGCGACCGGGACCACCCGTACGTGACGCCGGCCGACCAGGGCGCGTGCCGCGTGCGGGGCGACGAGTCCGACGAAGGCGATCGTGCCCGCGGCGGCCACCGCGGTGGCGCTGAGCAGGACGGCCACCACGAGGAAGCCGAGACGTGCCCGGGGGAGACCGAGGCCCAGGCGCCTCGGGGTGTCCTCGTCGAGCGCGACGAGGTCCAGTTCCCGTCGGCAGACCACCGCCACCACGATGCCGACGCCGAGTGCGAGGGCCACCGGCAGTGAATCGGGCATGGTGCGCCCGTACGTCGATCCCGACAGCCAGGTGAGGGCCTTCGTCGTGTCGAAGGGGTCGCTGAGCACGATGACCAGGCTGATCAGTGCCGCCGCGGCGGAGGACACTCCCATCCCGAGCAGGACCAGCCGGTTCTGCCGGAAGCCGCCCCGGGCGGCCAGCCCGAAGACGATCGCCGCGGTGACGGTCGCCCCGCCGAACGCCGCTCCCGCGACCTCCCACGACCCGGCGGACTGCGTGGTGGTGACCAGCAGGACGGCGCCGAGACCGGCGCCCCCGGAGACTCCCAGGACACCCGGTTCCGCGAGCGGGTTGCGGGTCACGGCCTGCACCAGGGTGCCGGACAGGGCGAGCGCGGCACCCGCCAGGAGGGCTGCGGACACCCGGGGCACCCGGGTGTCGAGGACGAACGTGACGACCCGGCCGGCCCTGCCCTGCGCCCAGTTCACGACGTCGCCGAGCAGCAGCTTCGCATCGCCGAGGAGTACTGCCGCGAAGAGCAGGCCCAGGAGGACGAGGGCGAGCGCGACCACGGTGACGAGGAACGCCGTCCGCCCGGGAATCCTCAGCCGGTCCGGCGCCTCCGCTGAGGCCGTGTCGCGAGTACGGAGCGCCATCACGACGAGGAAGACCCCACCGACGACGGTCGTCACGACTCCGGTCGGCACCTCCGCGGCGGTGTCGGCGGGCACGACCGCACGCAGCAGCACGTCCGAGCCGAGAACGAGCGCGGCTCCCACGAGTCCGGCCACGGGCAGGCTCACCCGGGAGCGGACGAGCCCCCGGAACCGGCGGGCCAGCGGCCGGACGAGCGCGGGCGCGCAGAGGCCGACGAAGCCGATGGGGCCGGCGACGGTGGCCGCCGCCGCGGAGAGCAGGGTGGCGAGCACGACCGCGGTGACCCGGGTCCCACGGACGGGTACGCCCAGCCCCCGGGCGGCGTCGTCACCCAGGGCCAGGGCGTCGATCCGCCGGGCGACGAGCAACAGCCCGACGAGGCCGACAGCGATGACCGGGGCCATCTGGCGGACGCCGTCGAACCCGTTCTGTCCGATGCTTCCCTGGTTCCACCGGTAGATCCCCTCGGTCTGCTGGGGGAACAGCAGAAGCAGTGCCTCGGTCACCGCGTTGAGGCCCAGCATGAGGGCGGTACCGGCGAGGACCAGGCGGACACTGCCTTTGCCCAGCCCGGACACCCCGAGTACGAGCGCCGCGGCGGCGAGTCCGCCGACGAAGGCGGCGCCGGACGAGGCGAGGAGCGGGAGGGTGGTGCCGGTGACGGCGAGCATCCCGAGCGCCAGGTAGGAGCCGGCGTTGACGGCGAGGGTGTCCGGTGAGGCGAGCACGTTCCGGCTGACTGCCTGGAGGGCGGCGCCGGCCATGCCGAGGGCCAGCCCGACGAGTACGGCGGCGACCATTCTCGGCAGCCGGGACGCGATGACGACGGAGGCGTCTGCGGCCCCGGCGTTCCCGGTGAGCGCGTTCCGGACGTCCGACGCGCCGACGTCGGCGGTGCCCTGGGTGATGTCGACGGCGGCGAGGACCATGACCAGCAGCACGAGCGCGGCCGTCACGGCGACCGCGCCCGTCGTGGCCGCGGCGGTGCGGTCACGGCCGACCGCGGTCTTGTCGATGACGGCCACGGCGTGCTACTTCGTCAGGGCGTCGACGAGGGAGTCGGCGTACGCCTCCATCGAGCGAGGACCGCCGAACATCCAGACACCGTCGGGCAGCCGGTGCACGTTGCCGTCCTTCACGAAGGGCAGCGACTTCCACACGGCGTTCTTCGCGAGGGGGCCGGTGAACGGGTCGCCGTCGACATCGTTCGCGACGTATGAGAACTGGACGTCGCCGAGGCCGGTGAGCCCTTCGACGTCGGTGGTGGCGAGGCCGTAGCTCTTGTCACCTTCCATGGTCCAGGCGTTCTTCAGACCGAGCCGCTCGTTGACGGCGCCGAGGAGGGATCCGCCGGTGAAGGCGCGGACGGAGACCTGGTTCGACGCGACGTAGCCGTCGGCGGAAGCGATCCCGGCGCCGTCGAGACCGGCGTCCGCGAGAGTCTTCCTGCCCTCGGCGAGGCTCGCCTCGAACTCCTTCTTGACGGTGTCCGCCTCAGCCTCCTTGCCGGTGGCCTTCGCGATGAGGTCGAGGCCTTCCGTCATCGCGCCGATCTGGTCGGCGGCGTCGGCGGAGCTGATCTCCAGTACCGGTGCCACCTGGCGGAGCTGCTTCACCACCGCGGGCGCGAGGTCGCTCGTGGCGACCACGAGATCGGGCGCGAGGGCCGCGACGGTGTCGATGCTCGGTTCCCCGCGGGTGCCGATGTCCTTGGGGGTGCCGGTGAGGGGAGCCGCGGTGTTCCAGGCGGCGTAACCCTTCACGTCAGCGACGCCCACGGGGGCGACTCCCAGGGCGACCAGGTCCTCGGCGACGTTCCACTCGGTGGCGACGACCTTGGTGGCGGGGCCGTCGAGGGTCACCTTCGTGCCCTTGGCGTCGGTGAGGGTGATCTTCCCGGCGGGCTTGCCCGAGGCCGCGGCGTCGTCGGAGGAGGGCTCCGTGGTTCCGCAGGCGGCCAGGGAGAGGGCGGCGACGGCGACGACGGCCGAGGCGAGGAAGTGGCGTCTCATGGGGAGGTGCTGAGCCTTTCGGATCTGGAGTGGTGGCGGCCCATCGCGCGGGTGCGCAGGCGGCCGGTCGAAGGATCGGCGTCCACGTCGATACGAATGCCGTAGACGTCCGACAGGAGTTCCGGGGCGAACACGACCTCGGGCGTGCCGTCGGCGACGACGCGTCCCGCGTTGAGCAGGGCGACGCGGTCGGCGACGGCCGCGGCCTGGTCGAGGTCGTGGAGGACGACGCCCACCGCGATGCCGTGGTCGTCGGCGAGGTCGCGTATCAGATCGAGGAGCTCGACCTGATAGCGGAGATCGAGATAGGTGGTGGGTTCGTCCAGCAGCAGGACGCCTGTCTCCTGTGCGAGACAGCTCGCGAGCCACACGCGCTGGAGCTGCCCGCCGGAGAGTTGTTCGACGCCCCGCCCGGCGAGGTCCGCCACACCGGTGAGTCCGAGCGCCCGGTCCACCGCGGCGGTGCCGCGAGGGTCGGGGCGGCCCCAGCGGCCCCGGTAGGGGTAGCGGCCGAAGTCGACGACGTCCCGGACGGTGAGCCCGCCCGGCGTCGACCGGGACTGTGTCAGGAGCGCGACGCGCCGCGCGAAGTCGCGGGCGTCGAGCGCGAAGCCGTCCGTGGCCTCGTCCGTTCCCGCGTCGACGGTGAGCGAGCCTGTGCGCGCGGTCTGGAGCCGGGCGAGCGTGCGCAGCAGCGTCGACTTCCCGCTGCCGTTGGGGCCCACGAGGGCGGTCACTTCGGCGGGCCGCAGGGCGATGGCCGCGTCGTGTACGACGTCGACCCGGCCGTACGCCACCGTCACCCCGGTGGCTGACAATCCGTGGCCGCGTGAACGCGGCACAGCAGTAGCCACTGGGGTGTCCACAGCACGGGAAGTGCTCTCACCAGCTCTCATGCCCGTTAGGTTAGCCTGCCCTTACAGTGACGTGGGCGGGGGTCCTCCGTCAGGAGGACTCACCCCGGTTCCGGCAGAGCCGTCCCTGGCGAGCCTTGGCGGGGCCGCGGACGGTCGCCGGGCCCTGCCGGGAGAGTCGCAGCCATGTCCCCGCTGGGGCTGGTGCGCGCCGCGGTCACGTGGCGGGTCAACTCGATTGTCGAAGCCCCGCGATGAGGAGCCCGACCAGTTGACGTGCGTCGTAGCGTGGATTGGTGCCGGAGCCCGCGCAGAGGCCCCCGACGCCACGCATGAGCGCGTAGGCGTCCATGCCCGGACGGATCTCACGCGAAGCGGCTGCGGCGTCGAGCAACTGGGTGCATACGGGTACGAGCCGCTCGAGGAAGTAGGAGTGCAGGGGGTCGAAGCAGGGGTCGTCCGACTGCAGCACGGAAGCGAGTCCCTGTTTCGTGACCACGAAATCCACGAAGAGTTCGATCCATCGGCCCAGAGCTTCGTACGGCGTCGCGCTGGTGGTCAGGAGCGCCGGGCCGGCCTCGGCGAGTGCCTCGACCTGGTGCCGGTAGACGGCGACGATGAGGTCCGCCCGCGTCGGGAAGTGGCGGTAGATCGTGGCCGTCCCCACGCCGGCCTCGGCCGCGATGTCGCGAATCGGCGCCTCGACACCTGACGTGACGAAGACCGCGGCGGCCGCCTCGAGCAGGACCCCTTCGTTGCGCCGCGCGTCCGCCCGTTTCGTCTTGGGTGCGTTACCTGCGCCTCGCTCGCTGCCGCTCACCGCACGGTCCCCTTCGTTGTCGACTAGCTATACGGGACACTGTCCCGTATGTTCTATCCGGGACGGCGTCCCGTTTCTTCATGATGGCAGACCGAAGAGACGGCAGCCACTCCGCACCCGGTCGGCACGCTGCGCCCGCTCGGGCTTCGCACCCGGTACGGCACGTGCAGAAACTCGAAGGAAGGCCTTCTCATGACCGCATCAGACGTGGCGACGACGGACGTCGCCCTCAATGTGTCCACGTCCGTCGTCTCGGTGAAGCCGGTCGTGCTGGAAGCGCCGGGCCGAGGTGAGGACCTGCAGATGAGGGTCTCGGCGCCGACGGCCGGCGATGCGCTGCCGATCGTCCTCTTCGCGCACGGCTTCGGCTCGTCACTGGACGGCTACGGCCCCTTGGCCGACTTCTGGGCCGCGCACGGCTTCGTGGTGATTCAGCCCACCCATCTCGACTCCAGGACAGTGGGCCTGGCTCAGAGCGATCCCCGCACGCCGCGGATCTGGCGCTTCCGCGTCGAGGACATGAAGCGCATCCTGGACCAGCTCGAACTGCTGGAAGCCGCCGTTCCGGGTCTCAGCGGCCGACTCGACCACAGCCGCATCGCCGCTGCGGGCCATTCCTTCGGCGGCCAGACCGCGGGCAATCTGCTGGGCCTGCGCGTTCTCGACCCGGTGAGCGGGAAGGCGGAGGACCTGTCCGACCCGCGGATCAAGGCGGGCGTGCTGCTCGCCACCGCGGGCAGAGGTGGCGCCGACCTGACGTCGTTCGCGGCCGAGCACTTCCCGTTCATGAATCCGAGCTTCGCGAACATGGTCACGCCGACCCTCGTGGTCGTGGGGGACAGGGATGACTCGCCACTGTCCGTCAGGGGACCGGAGTGGCTTGCCGACCCCTACTTCCTGAGCCCGGGTGACAAGAGCCTGCTCACCCTGTTCGGGGCGGAACACTCGCTGGGTGGAATTCCCGGCTACGAGGTCAAGGAGACAACGGACGAGAATCCCGAACGCGTCGCCCTGATCCAACGGGTCACCTGGGCCTACCTCCGACATGCGCTCGACATCGAGCATGCGAGCTGGGCGGCCGTGCGGAAGACCCTGTCGGAGAGTGTGGCACCCATCGGGCGGATCGAATCCAAGTCCTCCTGAGCGGCGTCTCGTTCCGCAGTTCCCTCCAGGAGTGTCAGGTTCCGTGGGATTCGGCGCGGGTGGGCTCCGTGGTCGCGGGCGAGGCGGCAGAGGTGGGTGAGCCGGCCCGAGGTCCGCTCGTACGCACATCCGCCGCAAACGCCGACGCGCGGCAGTCCCGGCAGGAACCCGACCTCAGGGGCGACTGCTCAGATAGCCGCCCATGGACGTGAAGTGCTCCGTCGCGGGCACTTCCCGGCCGTCTTCGGTGCGCACCCGGGTGATGGCCAGGCCATGGTTGCGTCCGGTGCGGGCGTCGGCACCGGCGACGATCACCACGCCGTCGCCCTCACGGTAGAAGACGCGGCCGGGCGTTCCGCCGTAGCGGCCCCGGGACACCACGGCGGCGAGGACCTCGATGCGCTTGCCCCGATGGAAGGTGAAGGCGCTGGGGTACGGCTCGGACTGGGCGCGGACCAGGCGTTCGAGGTCCTCCGCAGGCCAGGTCCAGTCGATGCGGATGTCCTCGGCGGACCGTTTGTGGAAGAAGGTTGCCCGGGAGCGGTCCTGGGGGGTGAACTCCGTCTTCCCCGCCGCGATGAGATCGAGTGCGCCGATGGTGACCGGGGCGATGAGGTCGACGGTCCTGTGGAAGAGGTCGGTGGCCGTGTCCGCAGGGCCGACCGGGACGGCCTCCTGCCGGACGATGTCGCCGGCATCGAGTTCGTCGTTCATCACGTGCGCGGTGACGCCCACTTCGGGCTCCCCGTTGATCAGGGCCCAGATCAACGGGGAGAAGCCGGCGTACTTCGGCAGCAGTGAGTCGTGGATGTTCAGCGTGCCGTGGCGCGGGAGGCCGAAGATGTGCGGGGGTATCCACGTCCGCCAGTTGTTGGCCACGATGATGTCCGGGGCGGCCTCCTCGAGTCGCCGGAACAGCTCGTCGTCGTCGGGCCGGTTGCGGATCAGTACGGGAACGCCCCGGGCTTCGGCGAGGTCGGCGACGGAGTCGCTCCAGATCTTCTCGTAGGCGTGTTCGCTCTTGGGGTGCGTCACGACCAACACCACGTCGTGCTCGGAGTCCAGGAGGGCTTGCAGGGTGCGGTGCCCCCAGGTCTGGTACCCGAACATGACAACCCGCATGGGTTCCTCCTTGACGCAGGGGATGACGAGCAACTCGGTGAAGCGAGGCTTACCTTACTGTGCAACAGGGTCTCGTGGCGGGCCTGTTGACGGATACGGATGTCCGCTGCCCGCGCCGTCCCCTATCGACAGAGCCGGGTAATGAGCTTAGGCTCACCTAAGCCGTATCGGGTCATCCGTCGGCGTGCCCGAGTTCTGGTTCCTCGTGCGTTCAGGCGGCGTCCCCGCATGATTGGGAGTGACATGGCACAGGTTCTGCCTGGCGACGCACCACCGGTCCACGACCTCGTCGGCATCGGCTCCGGACCGTCCGAGGTGGCCATGGCGACCGCGCCCGGCGAGCACCGCGCGGGCTCCTGCCCGCACCAGCCGGTCACGGCTCACTTCTTCGAGTGCCAGCCGGGCTTCGGCCCGCACCACGGGGTGCTGATCGACGAGGTGACCGGCTTCTTGTCCCTCCCGGAGAGGACCGGCAGCACCGCCGGCTGACGGGGTGATGCCGAGAGCGAGCCGCCCCAGCGCTCAGGAGCCCAACTGCCCATGCTTCAGCCACAGATCAAAGGGATACCGTACGTCGACATGAGCACGACTGCAGTGGAGCGTCCCGCGCCCAGGGGCACGACGGAAGCCCGGCGAAGGCGGGGTGCGGGCCTGGGTGTGCTGGTGGCGGTCCTCGTGATCGGGACAGTCGTGTCGCTGGCTGTCGGTGCGCGCGCGTTGAGCCCCGCGGAGGTGTGGCACGGGCTGTTCGCGGCGCCGGACAGCGATCAGCGGCTCACCGAGATCAGGCTCATCGTGCGGACGGTGCGGGTGCCCCGGACGGTGCTCGCGCTCGTCGCGGGCGTCGCGCTGGGGATCGGCGGGGCACTGATCCAGGGATACACACGCAACCCGATCGCGGACACCGGACTGCTGGGCGTGAACTCCGGTGCCTCGTTCGCCGTGGTCACGGTGATCGCCCTGTTCGGCTTCGCCGACCCGTTCCAGTACGTCTGGTTCGCCTTCCTGGGGGCGGCGGTCGCCGGAGTCGTCGTGTTCGGGCTGTCGAGTATCGGCCGCGGGGCCGGCAACCCACTGACCCTCGCACTGGCCGGCCAGGGAGTCACGGTGTTCCTCGCGGCGATGACCACGGCGGTCGCGCTGTCGGACCTGAAGTCGCTGAACGCGTTGCGGTTCTGGAACGCGGGGTCCGTCGCAGGGGTCGGGTTCGACGTCATCTGGCCGGTGACCGGGTTCATCGCGGCCGGGGTGGTGCTGGCACTGACCACGCTGCCCTCCCTCAACCTGCTCAACCTGGGGGACGACGTGGCGCGGGGCCTGGGCGTGAACATCGCGTTGAGCCGGACCGTCGGCATCCTCGCCATCACTCTGCTCGCGGGAGCGGCGACGGCGGCATGCGGCCCCATCGCGTTCCTCGGGCTGATGGTGGCCCATGTGGCCCGGTATCTGACCGGTCCGGACTACCGCCGGCTCGTGCCGTACGCGGGTCTTCTCGGCGCCGCCGTCCTTCTGGTCTGCGACATCGTGGGGCGCGTGGTGGTGCGGCCGGGAGAGCTGGACGCGGGTGTCGTGGTCGCCCTTCTCGGCGCGCCGTTCTTCGCGGTGCTCGTATGGCGAGGAAAGTTCAGGAGCGCATGAACGGGACGACAGAGGTGAAGAGGCCGGTGACGCCCGGCGTGCGCTTCGGCCAGGTGTCGTTCGTCTGGCGGCCCTGGACCGTATCCGTGACGCTGCTGCTGGCGACGGCCGCCTTCCTGGTGTTCTGTCTGTCCATCGGGGTCGGGGACTTCCCCATCGGCCTGTCCCGGGTGATCGCCACGCTCCTGGGCCGGGGTGAGCAGGTGGACGAGTTCGTGATCATGGACCTGCGGATGCCGCGTGCGCTGGCCGGGCTCCTCGTGGGGATCGCTCTGGGGGTGTCCGGGGCGATCACCCAGTCCATCGCCCGCAATCCGCTGGCCAGCCCGGACATCCTGGGGATCACCGGAGGTGCCGGCGCCGTCGCGGTGTTCCTGGTGACGGCGTCGGGCGGGACCGCCGCCGCGGTCGTCAGCACCGTGGGGCTCTCCGCTGCGGCGCTCGCGGGCGGCCTCGGGACGGGGCTGCTGGTCTACTTCCTGGCGTGGCGGCGCGGGATCGACGGCTTCCGGCTCATCCTCATCGGTATCTCGGTGACCGCCGTGATGGAGGCCGTCACCACCTGGCTCCTGACCACGGCCGACATCAGGGACGTGGCCCGGTCGCAGGCGTGGCTGGTCGGCTCGCTGGACAACAGGTCGTGGGACGAGGTCCGCGTGGTGTTCTGGTGCACTCTCGTCCTCATGGTGGTCGTGACGGGTGCCGCGTTCCAGTTCAAGCCCATGCACCTCGGCGACGAGGTCGCCGCCGGGCTGGGCGTCCGCTTCTCGAGGGTGCGGGCGGTCCTGTTGTTGTGCGCGGTACTTCTGGCTGCCGCGGCGGTGAGCGCGGCGGGCCCGGTCCCGTTCGTGGCGCTGGTGGCTCCGCAGGTGGCGATGCGCCTGGCCAGGTGCCCGACGCCACCCCTGGTGGCCTCCGGCCTGGTGGGCGCTCTGCTTCTGACCGGCGCGGACCTGACCGCCCGCTCGGCGCTGCCGATCACTCTTCCGGTCGGCGTGGTCACCGCGGCGATCGGCGGCCCCTTCCTCGTATACCTGCTGGTGCGGGCGAACCTCAAATAGATGACGAACAAGACCGTACGGAACGGGACAACGGGGGAACCTGTGAGTGCTCAGCACATCGTGAAGACCGATTCAGAGGTCGAGGACGTCGCGCGGCTGGCAGCCAGGGGCATCTCCGTCGGTTACGGAGGCCGGACCGTCATCGACGGTCTCGACGTGGTGGTCCCGCCAGGACTGATCACCACGATCATCGGCCCCAACGGCTGCGGGAAGTCGACCCTGTTGCGCACCCTGTCACGGCTGCTGAAGCCGACCGCCGGGGCGGTCGTGCTGGACGGCGAGGACATCGCCGGACTCCGGACCAGGGACGTGGCGAAGAAGCTCGGTCTTCTGCCGCAGGCCCCGGTCGCGCCGGAAGGGCTGACCGTGGCCGACCTGGTCGCCAGAGGGCGCCATCCGCACCAGAGCTGGCTGCGGCAGTGGTCGTCGGACGACGCCTCCGTCGTGGAGCGCGCGCTGGCCATGACCGGGGTGTCCGAGCTGGCCGGCCGCCCGGTCGACTCGCTGTCCGGCGGGCAGCGCCAGCGTGTCTGGATATCGATGACGCTGGCTCAGGGGACCGATCTGCTGCTGCTGGACGAACCCACCACGTATCTGGACCTGGCCCACGCCATCGACGTGCTCGATCTGGTGGACGACCTGCACGAGTCGGGCCGCACCGTCGTCATGGTGCTGCACGACCTCAATCTGGCCACCCGATACAGCGACCACCTGGTCGTCATGAGGGCGGGGGCGATCCTGGCGCAGGGACACCCGCGCGACGTGATCACGGCCGAGCTGCTGCACGAGACGTTCGGGCTGAGGGCCAAGGTGATCGACGACCCGGTGGGTGACCGCCCGCTCATCGTGCCCATCGGGCGTACACACGTGCGGCTCAACTGATGCTCCCGTAAAGGTATTAGATAAAGTTAGGCTAGGCTCACCTCACTCCGTGCGGATAGGGTTTGGCTGCCCTCGGGCGGGGTTCAGCGGACAGCGCGAAAGCAGGGGATTTCGGATGCTCTTCCACAGATCGACGTTTCTGAAGCCATGGCGACGGCTGGCGGCGACGCTCTCCGCGGCGACCCTCGGTGTCGGCCTCCTCGCGGGTTGCGGATCCGACGCGGCGGACGACAGGAGCGACAAGGCCCCGGCTGCCGCCGACGGCGCGTTCCCGGTGTCGGTGGAGCACGCGTTCGGCTCCACGGAGGTCGCCAAGGCCCCCGAGCGGGTCGTCTCGGTCGGCTACACCGACGACCAGGCCATCCTCGCGCTCGGCATCAAGCCGGTGGGCATGGTCGACCAGTACCCGAACCCGGCCGGCACGTCCCCCGACATCAACACCCAGTGGCCCTGGGTGAAGGACAAGTGGGGCGACACCCGCCCCGAGGTCGTGATGAGCAACGGCGACGCGGGCCCCAACTACGAGAAGATCGCCTCCCTGCGGCCGGACCTGATCATCGCGGTCTACTCCGAGATCGACCAGGCCGCCTACGACAAGCTCTCGAAGATCGCCCCCACCGTGGGTCGCACCAAGGCCGAGGAAGAGCCCTTCAGCGCACCGTGGCAGGACAACGCGGTCCACATCGCCAAGGCGCTCGGCAAGGAGGACGAGGGCGCCGCACTGGTGAAGGGCATCCAGGACAAGCTCGACGCGGCCGGTGAGGCGCACCCGGAGTTCGCGGACCAGACGGCCGTCGCGCTGTCCTGGTACGAGAACTCGGTCGCACCCTTCACCACCACCGACGTACGTGGACGGCTGATCACGGGCATGGGCTTCAAGGGCGCGACGAAGATCGACGAGATCGCGGGCGGCAAGTTCTACACCAAGCTTTCCCCCGAGCGCATCGACCTGGTCGACGTCGACCGCGTCTTCGTCATCAACGACAAGGCGGACCAGGAAGCGCTGAAGAAGTTCGAGCTCTTCGCCAACCTGTCCGCGGCCAAGGAGGGGAAGGTCTCCTACCTGCTGGACAGCGAGGGCCCGGCGGTCGGCGCGGCCATGTCGCAGGGCACCCTGCTCTCCCTGCCGTACGCGATCGACGAGCTCGTGAAGTCGGTCGACCAGTGAGGCGTGCCTGCCGGCTTCGCCGCCGGGCGGACGTGGTTCCTGAGTGACCGGGACCGACACGCGCGTTGCCCCGGCCGCCCTGCGCACGGCGGCCGGAGGCGAGTCCACCCGATGGGTCGCCGCGCGCTGCCGCGAGGTGCCGTGGCTCACGGCCGCCACCGTGCTCACCACGGTGGCCGGGGCGGCGCTCCAGGTGCTGCCGGTGCTCCTGCTCGGCCGGGTGGTCGACGGTGTGGTGGAGGGTGACGGGCGCTCGGTCCTGGTCACGATCGGGGTACTGATGGGAGCCGCCGCGCTGCTCGGCGCGGCTGCCACCGCGGTGTCGACGTACCTGATCGGGCGGCTGGGCGCGGATCTCCTGGCGCGGCTGAGAGAAGCCGCGGTCCGGGCGGTGCTGGGTATGCCGAGCGCACGGATCGAGCAAGTCGGCCGGGGTGATGTGCTGTCACGGGTCGGCGACGACGTGGCCGTGCTGTCCAGAGGTATCCGTACGGCCGTCCCCACGGTGTTCTCGGCGGGCGTGCTCGTCGCCATCGCCACGGTCGGCATGTTCGGGCTGGACTGGCGGCTCGGTCTGGCGGGCGCGGGCGCGCTGCCCGCGTACGGACTCGCCCTGCGCTGGTACCTGCCCCGGTCCGCACCGCTCTACCAGCGGCAACGGGCGGCCCAGGCCGACCGTGCGCAGGCCCTGATCAGCGGCCTGAACGGGATAGACACCGTCCGGGCGTACCGGCTCGAGGACGCCTTCCGTGAGAAGGTCACCGCCAGGTCATGGCGCGTGCGCGAGCTCGGCATCGACGTCTTCCGGATCTTCGGCCGGTTCGTGGGCCGGGAGAACCGTGCCGAGTTCATCGGGCTCGTCCTCATTCTCGTGGTGGGGTACGTCCTGCTGGAGGCCGACGCGGCGAGCCTCGGCGAGGTGGCGGCGGCCCCGCTCATGTTCCACCGGTTGTTCACGCCGCTGGGCGCCATCATGTTCACCTTCGACGAGGCGCAGAAGTCGGGTGCGAGCCTCACCCGGCTCGTCGGGGTACTGGGGGAGTCCGCGGAGGACCGGTTGGTCGGTGACCCCTCCGTGACCTCCGCGGACGTCGTGCCGTACCCGGTGACGGTGGAGGGGCTGACCTTCAGCTACCCCGGCGCGGGGGAGCCGGTCCTGCGGGACGTCGGTCTGACGATCCCGGCCGGTGGTTCACTCGCCCTGGTGGGGGCGACAGGCGCGGGCAAGTCGACGCTGGCGGCACTGATCGCCGGCATCGGGACTCCGCAGGCCGGTTCGGTGCGGATCGGACCGAACGATCTCGCCGTCCTGGACGAGGCGGGCGCGCGGGCTCTGGTGAGCATCCTGACGCAGGAGTCGCACGTGTTCTCCGGGCCGCTCGCCGACGACCTGCGGCTGGCCGAGCCACGGGCGACCGATACGGAGCTGATGGACGCGCTGCGTACCGTCGGTGCCGGGCACTGGGTCGACGCACTCCCCGACGGGCTGGACACCGTGGTCGGCGAGGGCGGTGAGCGGCTGGACGTCACGAAGGTCGCCCAGATCGCGCTGGCCCGGCTGGTCCTGAACCGGGCGCCGGTGGTGGTGCTCGACGAGTCGACGGCGGAGGCCGGCAGCGAGGGCGCCGCCGAGCTGGAGAGGTCCGTACGGGCCGCGTGCGCGGGCCGGACGACCCTGTTCGTCGCGCACCGGCTGACCCAGGCCATGGCGGCGGACCGGATCGCCGTGCTGGAGGCGGGACGCGTGGTGGAGCAGGGAACCCACGAAGAGCTGGTGGCCCTGGGCGGACGGTACGCGCGACTGTGGCGGGCCTGGCGCGAGGGCAGTTAGACATCCCTGAGTTGAGGTTGGTCCAACTCTCGTACGGTGGAAGGAAGATGAGTCTTCGATGGCGTATCCGACTGCTCGCTCCGTGCTGCTTTCTCACGCGAGCCTGGACGGTCTGCGCAGGCGAGCCGGTGACTACTCCGACCGGACCCTCGCCGAGGCGTGTGCCATCGGGCTGTCGTACTGGGCGACAGGCCGTAGCCCCGACGGCATCGACCTCACCTCCGGCACCCTGTTCGCCGATGTCCTGCGGTGGGTCGACAACGGCGGCTCCGCGCCCGCCGGGTGGGAGGTCGGCCCCGACGGCCGGAGCATCCTCGCTCCCGAAGGCGTCGTTCCGGCCGACGCGCAGCTCGCGCTGGACGACCTTGCCGACTTCCCGGACCGGCCCGTCGGGACCATCGGTCCCGTCGGCACGGCGGCGAGGATCGAGGCGCTGACCGAGTGGAACGACACCGAGGCCGGACGAGTCCGCCCGACCGTCGTGGAGATGTTCCGCGAACAGGCACTCAGCAGGCCGGACGCCGTCGCGATCGTGGACGAGCACCGGTCACTGACGTACCGTGAGGCGGCCGCACACGCCAGCCAGTTGGCTCACCACCTGATCGAACGCGGGCTCACCGCCGAACAGGTCGTCGGCATATCGCTGGGCCGCTCCGCCGACATGGTGATCGCGCTGCTCGGCGTACTGCAGGCCGGGTGCGCGTTCGTGCCGCTCGACCCGCAATGGCCGGCCGAGCGTCGAGCCGTCGTCATCGAGGACGCCGGCATCGTGCTTCAGCTCAACGACTCCGGTGAGCACCCGGCCGGCGAACCGCCTGCTGCGGCCGTCGGTCTCGGCGCCTGGCGATACGGCTCCTGCCCCGTCGAGGGGCCCGAGGTGACCGTGCCCGGAGCCGCCCTGGCGTACGTGATCTTCACGTCCGGGTCGACCGGCCGGCCCAAGGGCGCCATGATCCGGCACGAGGCGATCAGCGAGCGCCTGCTGTGGCAGTCCGAGGAGATCCTGGGCTTCGGCCACGACGACGTGTCCCTGTTCAAGGCGCCGTTGTCCTTCGACATCTCCGTCAACGAGATCTTCCTGCCACTGGTGCGCGGCGGAAAGCTGGTGGTCCTGAGGCCCGGCGGCGAACGCGACCCCCACCACCTGCTGAGCGTCCTGGCCGATCAGCGCGTCACCTTCACGTACCTCGTCTCGTCCATGCTGGACGTGCTCCTGGAGATGGCGGGCGACTCCGGGCGGCTGGACAGCCTCCGGCACGTGTGGTGCGGCGGCGAGGTCCTGACCCCCGAACTGTACGAGCGATTCCGCACCCGGCTCGACATCCCCATGTACCACGGCTACGGCCCGGCCGAGACGACGATCGGCGTCTCGCACGTCATCTACCGCGGCGCGGCGGAGCGCCTGTCGACGTCCATCGGCAAGGCCAACCCCAACACGCAGCTGTACGTGCTCGACGACGAGCTGCGTCCGGTTCCGGTCGGCGTCGGCGGCGAGCTGTACGTCGGCGGCTTCCTCCTGGGACGCGGATACGTCAACGCGCCCGGCATGACGGCGTCCCGCTTCGTCGCGAACCCGTTCGCGGCGGACGGGTCCCGGCTGTACCGGACCGGTGACCTCGCGCGGTTCGCCCCCGACGGGTCGCTGGACTTCCTCGGCCGGGCCGACAACCAGATCAAGATCCGCGGCATGCGGCTGGAGATCGAGGACGTCGAGGTGGGCCTCGCGGAACACCCCTCCGTACGGCACACCTGCGTCGTCGCGAAGAAGAACACGGTCGGCGGAACCTACCTCGTGGGGTACGTCATCCCGGCCGCCGGCAGCGAGGTGCTGCACGGCGACGAGGTCAAGGCGTGGGCCGTCGAGCACATGGTGGAGTACATGGTGCCCACCCACATCGTCGTGCTGCAGGAGTTCCCGCTCACCGCGAACGGCAAGCTCGACCGGGGCGCCCTCCCGGAACCCCGCATCGGTACCGGCGCCTTCGTCCCGCCCACCACCGACAACGAGCGCGCGGTGTGCGCGGCGGTCGCGACCGTGCTGCGACTGGACGAGGTCGGTGTCGACCAGGACTTCTTCCGGCTCGGCGGGGACAGCATCCTGGCGATCTCGCTGCTGAGCGCGCTGCGCGGCGCGGGTCTCTACGCCACGGCACGGCAGATCTTCACCCACAGCGTCGTCGGGGTGCTGGCGGCGGTCGTGAGCCGGGAGGAGGTCGCCACCGCGGAACACGGCGATGTGGCGACCGGGCCCGTCGTCGGATCGCCCATCGTGCAGTGGCTCGGCGAGACGACGGACGCGATCGACGGCTTCGTGCAGTCGGTCGTGCTGAACACCCCGTCGGACCTGACCGCCGAAGCCCTCGACGCCGTCCTCACGGCGGTCGTCGGGCGGCACGACATGCTGCGTGCCCGCCTCGTGCGCGGCGACCGATGGAGCTTCGACATCCCGGAGGCGGACCAGGCGGACCAGGCGGGCGCGGTGTGGCAGGAGAGCGACCTGCCGCTCGACGCCTGTGTCGCACTCGCCACCGACGCGCTCGACCCGGACCACGGCGTGATGCTGCGCGCCGTCCGGCGCCGCGATGCACGGCAGTTGGTCGTGGTGGTCCATCACGTGGTCGTCGACGGCGTGTCGTGGCGGATCCTGATGGACGATCTGGCTGCCGCATGGCGGCAGTTCGCGTCCGGGGTGCCGGTCGACCTGCCGCCGGTGGGCACGTCGTTCCGACGCTGGACGCAGATGCTGGAGGGTGCGGCGTTCGCATCGGACCGTGCGGCCTTCCAGCGTCCCCTGCCGGCGGCGGACGCACCGGTGGGCAGGCGCGCGCTGTCCGAAGCCGACACCGTCGCCCGGGAACGGACCCGGACCGTCTCGGTAGGTCCCGGGGCCACCGCCGCGCTGCTGGGGGAGATACCCGCGCAATTCCACGCGGGCGTCAACGACGTGCTGCTGACCGCGCTCGCCGTCGCCCTCGCCCGGTGGCGCCGCGACCTCGGGCAGGACCAGACGTTCGCGCACATCGAACTCGAGGGGCACGGCCGCGAAGGGCGGTTCGTGGCGGAGACCGCCGGCTTCGAGCCGGACCTCTCGCGGACCGTGGGCTGGTTCACCACCCTGTTCCCGGTCGTCGTGGACCCGGGTACGACGACCGACCCCACCGCCCCCGCATACCTGGTCGCCGCGCTCAAGGCGGTCAAGGACGACCTCGCACGGGTGCCGGGAAACGGCCTCCCCTACGGTGCACTGCGCTATCTCACCGGCACCGGACTCGACGCGCCCGCCCCGCAGGTGCTGTTCAACTACCTGGGCCGCTTCGACTCGGACACGTCCGGGGACTGGCAGCCCGCAGGCGCCACGGGGCAGTTGGGCGAGAAGCGCGATCCGAGGATGCGCCTGCCGCGCGCCCTGGAGTTCAACGCGATCGCCGAACCCGCGGCGAACGGCGAGTACGAGCTGATCACCACCATCTCCTGGCCCGACGGGATGTTCACCGACGAGGACACCGCGACCATCGGCGGGTACCTGCGGGAAGCCCTGACCGGGCTGGCCGCACTCGACCAAGGCGGCCACTCTCCCGGCGACTTCGCCCTGGTGCCGCTCACGCAGGCAGACGTCGACGCCCTGGACGGACCGGCTCTGCGCGACATCCTGCCCCTGACCCCGTTGCAGGAAGGCCTGTACTTCCACTCGGTCTTCGACGACGACTCGGCGGGCAGCTACGTCGAGCAGCAACTGCTCACGCTGGAAGGCGAGGTGGACGCCGGCCGGCTGGCCGCTGCGGCGACACGGCTGCTCACGCTGTACCCCAACCTCGCCGCGCGGTTCGTGGCTCTCGCCGACGGCCGGGTCGTCTCCGTACTGGAGAGCGGGATGGAGGCGCCCTTCACCACCCTGGACCGCGCCGGCATCACCGACGCCGAGATCCGGGCGCACGCCGAGCGGGACCGCCGCGCCGGGTTCGGCCTGGCCACGGGCCCGCTGATGCGGTACACGCTCATCCGCGCGGGCTCCGGCAGGAACGTGCTGGTGCAGACCGTGCACCACATCATCGCCGACGGCTGGTCGGTGCCGCCCATGCTCCGCACCCTGCTGGCCGAGTACCACGCCCCGGGGGCCCTGTATCCCCTCGGCGGCGGCTTCCCCGACTACGTACGCCGGCTCGCCGGGCTCGACGACGACGAGAGCGACCGGGTCTGGAGCGATCAGCTCGCCGGTCTGCCCGGCCCCTCCCTGGTCGCCGACGGGCACGCCCCCTCCGAGCGCTTCGACGACACCGCGGAGGAGCCGCGGGACGACATCGACGCGGCGGCCCGGTCGGCGGGCGTACCGCTGAGCGTGGCGGTGCACAGCGCCTGGGCGGTGACGTTGGGCGGCATTCTGCAGGGCAGGGACGTGGTGTTCGGCTGCACGGTGTCAGGCCGTGACGCGGACGTGCCCGGCATCGAGGACATGGTGGGTCTGTTCATCAACACGATCCCCCTGCGTGCCCGTTGGACCGGTGCCACCACGGCCCGCGACCTGCTCGCCTCGGTACGGGAACACCAGAGCGCGGTGCTGGCCCACCAGCACGTCTCGCTGGCGAGGATCGGCCGCCGGGCCGGCGGCGGCGCCCTGTTCGACACCCTGGTGGTCTTCGACGTGGCGACCGATGTGGAGGCTCTGCGGCAGCCCGGCGACGAGCTGGTCGTCACGGGCATCGTGAACGAGGGCGCCCCCCACTACCCGCTGACCCTCGTCGCGGAGCGCACACCAGCCGGTCGCCCACGCTTCAACCTGATCTACGACGGCGAGCTGCTCAAGGACACGAGCGCCAGGGCGATCCTCCGCACGTTCACCCGGACCCTCACCGGGCTGCTCGGCAACCCGGACGCCCTCGTCGACCAGCTGGCGCCCGACGGCGCCCGGCAACCCGAGCGGATCGCCCCGACGACCTTGGGCGGACTGTTCGACGCCGCCGCGCAGCGCGATCCGGAGGCCACCGCCGTCACCCACTGCGCCCTCGACGGCACGACGAGGTCGATGACGTACGGCGAACTGGCGGACGCGAAGAACGAGCTGGCCGCCACACTGCGCGCGGCCGGTGTCGGGCCCGGCCGACGCGTGGCCGTCGCCGTGCCGCGCTCCCTGGAACAGGTCGTCGCCCTGCTGGCCGTCGTCAGCGCGGGCGGCGCCTACGTACCGCTGGATCTCGCCTACCCGGACGAGCGCCTGGAGTACATCCTCGACGACGCCGCTCCCCAGGCCGTCCTCGTGGACCCGGGACAGCGAGACCGGTTCACGCAGGCGCAGGCCCGCGTACTCGTGCTGGGGGAGGAGCCCGCGCCGCAGGACGAACTGCCCCCGGCGGCAGCGGAGTCCGCGCCCGGATGGCACGATCCCGCCTACGTGATCTACACGTCCGGATCGACCGGCAGGCCCAAGGGCGTCGTCGTCCCGCACTCCAGCGTCGTGACCCTGCTCGCGAACATGCGGCCCGACATGGAGTTCGGCCCGCACGACGTGTGGGTCCAGTTCCACTCCTACTCCTTCGACTTCGCGGTCTGGGAGCTGTGGGGCGCGTTGGCGCACGGCGGTGAACTGCTCGTTCCCGACTACGGGTTGACCCGGTCCCCGGTGGACTTCCACCGGCTGGTCCGCGAGCGCGGGGTGACCGTCCTCAACCAGACCCCCTCGGCCTTCTACCGGTTCATCGAGGCCGACCGGCACTCCGGCGAACCCGTCACCGCGCTGCGCCGGATCATCTTCGGAGGCGAAGCCCTGGATCCCGCGCGGCTGCGCGGCTGGGCCGAGCGGCACGGCACCGGGTCGCCGGAGCTGGTCAACATGTACGGCATCACGGAGACCACCGTCCACGTCACCCACCGGGTGCTCACCGATGAGGACCTCGGCGGTGACGTCAGCCCGATCGGCGGGCCGATTCCCGGTCTGGTCACCCATCTGCTCGACGACCGGCTCCGGCCGGTGCCGCCGGGCCGGGTGGGCGCCATCTACGTCGCCGGCGACCAGGTGGCGCTCGGCTACCTCGGCAGGCCGGGGCTCACCGCCGGCCGGTTCGTGGCGAACCCGTTCGCGGACGACGGCTCCCGGATGTACCACACGGGCGACCTCGCCCGCCGCACGCTCGACGGCGAGTTGGAGTTCACCGGCCGCGCCGACGACCAGGTGCAGCTCAAGGGCTTCCGCATCGAGCTGGGCGAGGTGGAGTCCGCGATCCGGGAGCTCGACGGCGTGGCCGACGTGGCCGTCACGGTCGCGGCCGACGGCGACCACCTCGTGGCCCACCTCGTGGGCAGGGTGCCCGGCGACCTGGCAGCCCTCCTGTCCGCGAAACTGCCCGTGCACATGGTTCCCGGACGGGTGCTCCCGGTCGACGCCCTGCCGCTGACGGTCAACGGCAAGCTGGACCGGAAGGCCCTGACCGAGCGTGCCGCGCAGGACGACACCCCGGCCGCCGCCGCGAGCGATTCCGCGCTCGACGCACTGGTCGGCATCTTCGCCGAGGCACTGCCGGGCTCCGCCGCCGTGGACGGCGACACCGACTTCTTCATGGCAGGTGGCGACAGCATCGTCGCCATCACGGTGATCAACCGGGCCAGAACGCTCGGACTGAGGATCGCACCACGGGACCTGTTCCTCCTCAAGACGCCACGCGCACTCGCCGGGCATCTGGGCACGCGCGCCCCACAGGCTCCGGCAGCCGAACCCGCCGCCCATGAGGACGGCCCGCTGACGCCGACGCCGGTCATCCTGCGCCAGCGGGAACTGGGCGGCTCGCTCGCCCGGTTCGCCCAGGCCAGGACGCTGGTGGCGCCCGAGGACACCGGATTCGCCGAGGCCGCGCGCGCCGCGAACGCGGCCGTGGCCGCGCACCCGGCACTGAGGCTGCGGCTGCAGGTCGACCACGGGGTGTGGGCGCTGCGTACCGAGCCGGCCCGCGAGGTCACCGTGGTACGGACGGACACGACCGACGTGACGACCGCCGCGAACGAAGCCGCCGGACGCCTCGACCCGGAGGCCGGGGAGGTCATCGCCTTCTCGTGGCTGGAGGAGAGCCGGACCCTGGTGGTCGCCGTGCACCACCTCGCCGTCGACGCGGTCTCCTGGCTGATCCTGCTGGACGACCTGGCCGCAGCCCTGCGCGGGGCGACGCTGCCGGCGCCGACCACGTCCTACGCCGCGTACGCCGAGGCCCTGAGCTCCGGGTCCGCCCAGGTGACCGGCGACCTCGGGCACTGGATCACCACACTCCAGGCGCCCCCGCTCCTGCCCGGCACCGGGAGGCCGCGCGAGACATCGGTCGTGCTCGCACCCGAGGTGAGCGACCGGCTGACCCGTACCGCGCCCGCGGCACTCGGGATCGGGCTGACCGAGCTCCTGTGCGGCGCGCTGCGCACGGCGCTCACCCGGATCCAGCCCTCGCCCACCGATCTCGCGATCGAACTGGAACGGCACGGCCGGGTACCGGTGCTGGAACACCACGACTACACCCGCACCATCGGCTGGTTCACCTCCATCGCCCCCGTGCGCCTCACCGCCCACACCGACCCCGTCGAGGCGGCACGTGAGGTCGCCGAGCGCCAGCCGGACGAGCGCGGGCACCTCGCCTACGGGCAGCTCCGCCACCTCAACCCGCAGACCGCCCCGCTGCTGACCGCCCGCCCCCAGGTGCTGTTCAACTACCTCGGCCGGGGAAACGAGTCCCAGGCCCCCCGGATCACCGGCGGCGACCAGGGCAGTCCTTACGCCGTCGAGGTCAACGCCTGGACCGACGAGGCCACCGGCAGCCTGCACACGGACTTCATCTTCGCCGAAGGGATCCCCGACGAGCTGACCGAGCACTGGCACCGCGCACTGGAACGCCTCGCGGACGCCTCCACGACGGCGGAGCGCACGGCGCCGGTGACCCCGCTCCAGCGGGGCCTCTTCTTCCAGGCCCAGATGGCAGGTTCGGCCGGGCACTACGTCGCACAGAGCTACTTCACCTTCGACCGACGCCTGGACACCGGCGCACTGTCCGAGGCGATGGCATACGTCATCGCGCGGCACCCCGTGGTGGGCGCCGGCTTCACCACCGACGACGAGGGGAACCCCGTCCAGGTACTCAAGGCGGGCCGACGGGTCGATGTCCGTACGGTCCGGTCGGAGACGGACGCGGACGTCGACGCCCTGCGCGCCACGGACCGCGACACGGGCTTCGACCCGGGCGAGCCGCCACTGATCCGGCTGACCGTCGTACGGCTGCCCGGCGGACGCGACGGTCTGCTGCTGAGCTACCACCTGCTGCTCTGGGACGGCTGGTCCCGGGAAATCCTTCTGCGGGACCTGTTCGACGCCTATCAGGCCGTCCTCGCGGGCGACGAACTGGACGCGGCCCCGGCGACGCCGGGCTTCGAGGAGTACGCCCGGACGCTGGCAGCCAAGGACTCCGCCGTATCGGAGCGCTTCTGGGCGGAGCATCTTGCCGGCCTCACCGGTCCGACACTGCTGGCCGGACCTCGACCGTCCTTCTCGGACGACCTGCCCCGCGCGCTCGTGCACACGTTGTCCGCCGCACAGTCGGACGTCCTGAGGGACGCGGCCAGGACGCACGGCGTCACGCTGAACTCGGTGCTGACCGGTGCCTTCGGACTTCTGCTGGGTGCGCACACGGGCCGCAGCGACGCCGTCTTCGGTGTGACCGTCTCCGGCCGGGAGGGTGAGGGA
The DNA here is from genome assembly GCF_042871445.1 of Streptomyces sp. NPDC005794. Taxonomy (NCBI): domain Bacteria; kingdom Bacillati; phylum Actinomycetota; class Actinomycetes; order Kitasatosporales; family Streptomycetaceae; genus Streptomyces; species Streptomyces sp. NPDC005794. Next base: position 73,861 of record NZ_JBIAIN010000016.1, on the reverse strand, counting down.
CTGTCCGGTATCGTCGGCGTGCTGCTCAACACCGTGCCCATGTGGACGCGGGCTCGGCCCGAGGACACGGCCCGGGCTTATCTGGCGGCGGTCCAGGCGGCCAGGGTCGAGGCGATGGAGCACGAGCACCTGGGGCTCGGCGAGATCCAGCGGGCCAGTGGGCACGACACTCTGTTCGACAACCTGTTCGTCCTCCAGAACTTCCTGGACATGGACGCCTTCGCCGAGATGAACGCCAGGCACGGAATCACCGAGGTGAAGGCCGACGACTCCACGCACTACCCGTTCACCTGGGTCGTCACCCCCGGCGACCGGCTCACGGTCAAGCTGGAGTACCGCGACGGCGACAACGGACGGGCCCGCCGGCTCGTCGACGACTACCTGCGAGTGCTGGAGGACCTGGCCCGTTCGACCGGACCGGTCGGCGCGCTGCGCGGGCTCGGGCCGGCCCCCGAGCCCGCCGGGCGCACGGACATCGGCACGGACACGGTCGTCGACCGCTTCGACCGGGCCGCGGACCGTGCCCCGCGGCGGGTCGCCCTCGTAGCCCACGGTTCCGCGCTGACCTTCGCCCAACTCCGGGACCGCAGCCGCTCGGTGGCGGGTGTTCTCGCGAGGCGCGGCATCGGCCCGGAGAAGACCGTGGGACTCGCGATCCCGCGCTCCCTCGACTCGATCGTGGCACTGTTCGCCGTGCTGCGGACCGGCGCCGCGTACGTTCCGCTGGAGCTCGACCACCCGGACGAGCGGATCGCCGCGATCGTCGACGCGGCACGCCCGGACGTGATCCTCACGGTGAGCGCGGTGTCGCCACGTCTGACCGGCGAGGTGATCGAACTCGACCGGCCCCTGCCCGAGGGCGAGCCGTACGTGACGTTCGCACCGGACGCTCCGAACCGCCTGCGGCACCCCGCGTACACGATCTACACCTCCGGATCGACCGGGAAGCCGAAGGGCGTGGTGACCGAGTACGCCGGGCTCACCAACATGCTGATCAACCATCAGCGCCGCATCTTCGAGTCGGTGCTGGCGGAACACGGGCACCGGGTCTTCAAGATCGCGCACACCGTGTCGTTCGCGTTCGACATGTCGTGGGAGGAACTGCTGTGGCTCGCCGACGGCCACGAGGTGCACATCTGCGACGAGGAACTGCGCCGCGACGCCCCCCGGCTGGTCGAGTACTGCGCGGAGCACGGGATCGACGTCATCAACGTGACCCCGACCTACGCGCAGCAACTGGTCGCCGAAGGTCTGCTCGACGCCCCCGCACGCCGTCCGGCCCTGGTGCTGCTGGGGGGTGAGGCCGTCACGCCGGCCCTGTGGCAGAGGCTCGCGGAGACCGAGGGGACGGCCGGATACAACCTGTACGGGCCCACCGAGTACACCATCAACACCCTCGGCGTCGGCACCTTCGAATGCCAGGACCCGGTGGTGGGCGTGGCGATCGACAACACCGACGTGTACGTGCTCGATCCGTGGCTGCGGCCCCTGCCGGACGGCGTTCCCGGTGAGCTGTACGTCGCGGGCATCGGCATCGCCCGCGGCTATCTCGGCCGGCCCGCCCAGACCGCGCACCGCTTCGTCGCATGCCCGTTCGGCGCGCCGGGGGAGCGCATGTACCGCACCGGGGACCTCGCGGTCCGCCGGCCGGACGGGAATCTGATGTACCTCGGCCGCACCGACCAGCAGGTCAAGATCCGAGGCCACCGGGTCGAACCGGGCGAGGTCGAGGCCGCGTTCACGGCTCACCCGGCGGTGCGGTTCGCCGCCGCGGTCGCCCAGCCCGACCCGCAGGTCGACGGAGCGTACCGGCTGGCCGCCTACCTCGTGCTGACCGGCAGCGACCTGGCGGCGGTGGCCGCCGAGGTGGGTGCCGGGCTGCCCGACTTCCTGCGCCCGACGCACTACGCGCAGGTCGACAGCATCCCGCTGACCGTGAACGGGAAGGCCGACACGAAGGCGCTCCCGGAGGCCAGACCGCTCGGCGTGCTGACCACAGGGGGCGAGCGCGCCCCGGAGACCGAGACGGAGATCGTGGTCTGCGAGTTCTTCGCCGAGGCGCTCGACCTGGACGACGACGAGGTGAGCGCGGTCGGCGACTTCGTGTCCCTCGGCGGGCATTCCATGCTGGCGGTGCGGCTGATCGGGCTGCTCCGCCGGGAGTACGGTCCTGTGATCACGATCCGTGATCTGCTCACCCTTCGAACCCCGGAAGCGATTGCCCGCCATCTTGATGACAACTCCTGACACGAAGCGGCCCCGGCCGGGGGCCGGCATCCTCAAGGCCGCCCTGCGCCGCAACGCCGGCGCGGTGGCCTGGGGCACCGTCCTCATGGGCCTCTACCAGGCGGGCGAGACCGCCTTCCCCATCGCGCTCGGCCTGATCGTCGAGCACACGTTGCGGGACCGCAGCCTGGGCTCGCTCGGCCTGTCGGTCGCGGCGCTGGCCGTGATCATCACGACCGTGTCGCTGTCGTGGCGGTTCGGGATGCGTGTCCTGCAGAAGGCCAACACGACCGAGGCGCACCGATGGCGGGTACGGGTCGCCGCCTGCGGGCTCCAGCCGGTGGCCAGGGACGTCGACCTGAAGTCCGGCGAGGTGCTGACCATCGCCACCGAGGACGCCGACCAGACCGCCGACATCGTCGAGGTGGTGCCGCTGCTGGTCAGCTCCCTGGTCGCGGTGGTGGTCGCGTCGGTGGCACTGGGCCTGGCCGATGTCCGGCTCGGCCTGCTGGTGATCGTGGGAACCGTCGCGATCCTGACGATCCTGAGCGTGATGTCCAGACGGATCGGTTCCAGCACCCAGGAACAGCAGGCCCGGGTGGCGCGGGCGGGTGCCAAGGTCGCCGACCTGATCACCGGTCTGCGCCCGCTGCACGGCTTCGGCGGCAACCACGCGGCCTTTCTGTCCTACCGGAAGGTCAGCACGGAGGCGAAGCACCAGGCGATCACCGTCGCCAGGGTGAACGGCGTCTACGCGGGCACCGCACTGGCCCTCAACGCGGTCCTCGCCGCCTCGGTGACCCTGACGGCGGGCTGGCTGGCGTACGAGGGGCGGATCACCATCGGGGAACTCGTCATGGCCGTGGGCCTGGCGCAGTTCATCATGGAACCGCTCAAACTGTTCTCGGAGATGCCGAAGTACGTGATGATGGCGCGCGCCTCGGCCGAGCGGATGGCCCTGGTCCTCTCCGCGCCACCGCTGACGGTCCCGGGCCAGGACCGCCCGGCCACCGGCGGGGACCTGGAGATCGACGGCGTCCGGTACGGATCCCTGCACGAGCTCACGTTCCGGGTGCGCGCCGGTGAGTTCGTGGCGATCGCCCCCTATCAGCCACGCGCGGCGGCGGACCTCGTATCGGTCCTGGGCGTGAACGTCGCACCCGAGGCGTACGAGGGCGTGGTGCGGGTCAGCGGGCGCGCGATCACCGACCTGTCGTTCGAGGCACTCCGCGAGCACATGCTGGTGAACCCGTACGACGGGGAGATCTTCGCCGGCAGCCTCCGCACGAACATCGATCCGTCGGGCACCAGCCGGATGGTCCCCGAGGCCGTGGAGGCCTCCCTCCTGACCGACGTCGTCTCACTGCACCCCGAGGGACTGGACCACGGGGTCCGCGACCGCGGCGCGAACCTCTCCGGGGGGCAGCGCCAACGGCTGTCCCTGGCCCGCGCCCTCGCCGCCGACTCCGACGTCCTGGTCCTGCACGACCCGACGACAGCGGTCGACGCGGTCACCGAACAGCTCATCGCGCGGAACGTCGCGAAACTGCGCGCGGGCCGCACCACCCTCGTGATCACCAGCAGCCCCGCCTTGTTGGACGCCGCCGACCGTGTCCTCGTGCTGGACGGCGGCGTCATCGCGGCCGACGACACCCATCGCCACCTCCTCGCCTCCGACGAGGGCTACTGCAGGGCCGTGGCCCGGTGACCACTACCGGGCGAGGGCCCAGGCGACGTCCCTGAGCAGCGCGTGCCGCCAGCCCGCCCGGTCATGGCCCGAGGGCGACCGTGAAACGCGCACGGTCGCACCGGCCCGCTCGGTCAGTGTCTCGGCCAGCTCGCAGTGGGGGAGCATCCGCGTCTCGTGTTCCCCCACGTCGAACGCGATCCGCAGCGCGGACAGATCCGGGTGCTCCCGCAGTCGCTCGGCGACGGCGCCGCCGACCGGACCGTCCAGGGGGTCTGCCCGCTGCAGGGCTCCGGGTGCCCACCAGAACGACGGGGACTGACAGGCGACGCGTGACACCAGGTCCGGGAATTCCAGTGCCGCGTACATCGCGCTCAGCCCCCCGAGGCTCTGTCCGGCGACCACCAGCCGGTCCCAGTCGGCTGGTACGCCGGATCGGGCCACCAGCGGCGGCAGTTCGTCCCGGACCGCTTCCCACAGCTCGGGCCCGCACCCGAACTCGGCCTCCCTGTCCTTGGCCGGCAGGAAGACGAGGGTGACCGGGGGCATCGCGCCGGCGGCGACGGCCGCGTCGAACGCGGTCATGGCCGGGTGGAGGTACAGCCAGTCGTCCCCGTCCAGCAGCAGGACCACCGGGCCCCCGCCGCCCACCGGGTGGACCCGCACGGTGCGCCGCCCGCCGAGCCGCTCGCTCGCCCAGCGGATCCGGGTGCGCGGTACGGGCAGGACGTCGTCGGCGCTGACGAGGGGCCAGTACGGCTGGTGCGGGGCATCGGGCGTCGCGACGACGGACCGGTCACCACCGGCACCGACCGGGTTGAACGGGTCGGCGTACGCCCCGTCGTCCGCGAGGAACTGATACGTCACCCGAAGTCGCGGGGGCATGTGGACCTCCGCGTACCAGCAGTCGGTGGCGCCCCACCGGTGCAGGGGTACGGGCTTCGACCAGCTCTCGAAGCCGACGCTCGCCGACGAGCCCCGCCACAGGAACAAGGTCGTCCAACCGCCGCCGTCGGCCGGCGCGGACGCGGGCGTCCGAGCTGTCGCCCAGAACGCGTCGGTGCCGGGTACGCCGGACAGCCCGAACTCCGCGAAGGCGTCCTCCGGACCGGACACGAGGCCGTCCGTGGGCCCGGTCATGTGCGGACCTGTTCCGTCACGCGGCGCATGAACGTCTCCTTGCGAGGGGGAAGGCGAAAGGCTGAGATCGCGTCAATTAGGTGACCCTAACTCGATGGTGGACCTCTCTTCCACAGCCCAGTGATCCTTCGTGGACCGAATCGATCCTCTGCTCGCGTCTTCCCCGACGTACCGCGTCCTCTGTCCGGACCGCGATCATGGGTGCCGGGCGCCGCACCACGCACGGCCCCGTGACCCGACCGAGAGGACCTCGTGGCCGACCCCAAGAGCTACATCATCGAGTCATTGGACACCGGGCTGCGCCTGATGCGTCTCTTCCTCACCCATGACACCCTGTCGGTCACCGGCGCCGCCAGGGAACTGGGCGTGGCCCGCTCCACCGCGCACCGCGTGCTCAGCACGCTCGAGTCGCGCGGCTTCGCCACCCGTGACACCTCGGGCCGGGGCTACTCCGCGGGACCCGAACTGGTCACGCTGGGCCGCCCGGCCGGCTACGGCCCCGAGATCCGGGCCCGTCTGCAGACGGTGCTGGACGCGGCGGCCACCGCCACCGGGGAGACGATCAGTACCGCCGCACTGATCGGCGACCAGGTGATCATCACCGACGGCCGGGAGTCGCCACACCCCGTGCGTGCCGTTCTGGAGACCGGCCGTGTCCACCCCGCTCACGCCACCGCGGCGGGCAAGGTGCTGCTCGCCCACCTGACCAGCGAACAGGTCTGCGCCCTCTACCCGGAGGAGCGGCTGCCCGGTGTCACCAACCGCACCCTGATCTCCCGTACCGCCCTGCTCGCCGAGCTGGCCGGAATCCGTAGCCTCGGCCGCGCCGACAGCGCCGGTGAGTCGGTGCGGGGGATGAACGCGGTCGCCGTGCCGCTGGCCGGCAACAGCTGGCGCGACCGGCTCGCCCTGATGGCGTCCATGCCGGCGGACCGGGGCAGCGCACCCGAGCTGGCCCGGCACGCCGTGGCGATGCGGAGGGCCGCGGGGCTGCTGCCACCACCGTCCTCCTGACCGATTCCTCGTCCACCGACGGGAGTTGCCCGGCTCACGAGCTTGCGCAAAGATCTGTAAGACCTTGCGGAAATCCTTGACGGCTGCACACGAAGGGCGGCAGGCTCCGAGACGTTCCCCCCACGGCAGCCTGGCGCGTGGCTGTCTTCGAGGGCACAGCTGTGCCCTGTCGTCGAAGGAGCCGTACATGCAACACCCATTCCGCCTGGTCGGCGGAACCCTGGCCGGGGTGATGGCCGTCGCCGGCCTCACCGTGCTCGCCCCCTGGCAGTCACAGGCGACACCCCCTGGCGAGAAAACCGTCACCGTCACCATGTTCGAGCGGCCGTACGCGGATGTGGCGTCCGCCTGCACCGATCAGCTCGGCCCCGCCGGGTACGGCTACGTACAGGTCTCACCCGCCACGGAGCACATCCAGGGCGACCAGTGGTGGACCTCCTACCAGCCGGTCAGCTACGAGATCGCGGGCCGGCTGGGCGACCGCGACGCGTTCGCCGCCATGGTGGAGGCCTGTCATACCGCAGGCGTCAAGGTCATCGCCGACGCCGTCGTCAACCACATGGCAGCCGGGTCCGGGACGGGCACGGGCGGGACGGCCTACACGAAGTACGACTACCCCGGGTACTTCGGCGAAGCCGACTTCCACACCTGCCGCTCGGACATCAAGGACTACACGAACCGCGACGACGTACAGAACTGCGAACTGGTGGGGCTGTCCGATCTCGACACCGGAAGGGATGAGGTCCGCTCCACCATCGCCGCGTACCTCGACGATCTGCGTTCGCTGGGTGTCGACGGCTTCCGTATCGACGCGGCCAAGCACATGGCCGCCGACGATGTCGCCGCCATCAAGGGGAAGATGGGCGATCCGGGCTTCTGGGTCTCGGAGGTCATCCACGGGGGCGGCGAAGCCGTGCAGCCCGAGGAGTACACGGAGATCGGCGACGTGGACGAATTCCGTTACGGAGGCCACCTCAAGAGCGCCTTCCAGGGGGGTGGCATCGCCCAGCTGAAGTCCGTTGCCGACGGCAAGCTGAGCAGTGCCTCGGCCCGTACGTTCGTCGACAACTGGGACACCGAACGCAACGGCTCGACGCTGACCTACAAGGACGGCGCGGCCTACACCCTCGCCAACGTCTTCATGCTCGCCGCTCCGTATGGTTCGCCGAACGTGTACTCGGGTTACGAGTGGTCCGACAAGGACGCCGGCCCGCCCGGCGGCGCCGAAGGCTGGACGGACATCCACGCTCAGCAGGCGATCACGGGCCTCGTCGGTTTCCGCAACGAGGTGGGCGCGGCCGAGCTGACCGACTGGTGGGACAACGGGGGCAGCGCGATCGCCTTCGGCCGTGGCGACAAGGGATTCGTCGTCGTCAACAACGGGGACGGCGACCTGGCCGAGACCTTCACAACCTCCCTGCCGGGCGGCACGTACTGCAACGTCGCCGTGGCCTCGCCGGACAACTGTGACGGCGACACCGTCACGGTCGGCGACGACGGCACCTTCCAGGCCACGTTGCCGGCCCGTGCGGCCCTGGCACTGCACACCGGAGCCCAGGCGGGCTGACCCGCCGGGGCACCACCACGGACCGACGACGCGCAGGACGGAGCATGCTCCGTCCTGCGCGTCGTGTACGGACCGGTCATCCGGCCGAGAACCATGACACACGGCTCCCCTGAACCGAGAGGCACGACCACTCACATGCGCGAGCAGACAGACGTCCTCGTACTGGGCGGCGCGGGCGTGGACACCATCGTCCATGTTCCCGAACTCCCGCTCCCCTTCGCCGACAGCTACATGGTCCGGCAGGGCATCGAGACCCGCGCGGGACAGAGCGGCGACTTCGTCGCGCTCGGGCTGCATGCCCTCGGCCTGGTCACCCACCACCTGGACATGATCGGCGACGACCACGAGGGGGACCTGGTCCGCACCCTCCACCGTGAGAGGGGCGTTCCGTTCACCGAGGCGCACTCCCCGAGCGGAACCAAGCGCGCGGTCAACCTCGTCGGGCCGGACGGACGGCGGCTGTCCTTGTACGACACCACCCGCTCGCACGACTCCGACCGGTTCGACGAGTCGACGGTCCGCGAGCTCGCCGGTGTCACCCGCCACGCCCACGTCGTCATCACGCATCCGTGTGCCCTCGCCCTGCCGCTGCTCCGGGAGGCCGGTGTGACCGTCTCCACCGATCTGCACGACTGGGACGGCGTCGACGCCTATCACGAAGCGTTCGCGCTCCAGACGGACGTGGTGTTCCTGTCGACGACCGCGCTGACCGATCCCGAGCGCACCATGCGGGACATCACCTCACGAGGAAGGGCCCAGGTCGTCGTCGCAACCGCGGGTGCGGACGGGGCGTACCTGCTGTACGACGGCGAACTGACGCACACGCCCGCCGTCACCCCGCCCGCCCCGGTGGTGGATTCCAACGGCGCAGGCGACGCCTTCGCGGCAGGCTTCCTCCTCGGCCGCCTGAACGGTGAACACCCCCTGCGCTGCGCCCTGTACGGGACGGTGGCGGGTGCCCACGCCTGCACCGTTCCTTCGACGCGTACCGACGCCATCGGCCGGGAGGAGCTTCTCGCCCGGGTCGCCGAAGTGGAGACGGCGCGAAGTCGCCACCATGAAGCGATCTGATTCGCATGTGCGTCGAAACATGTGGAACTGTATGGGGCGGCTCGGCTCCAGAAATGAGAGCCTCCGGCGATCGCATTCCCTCCTGTGCGGCTGAGTGGGGATGAGCTGCTGGTTTCCCCGTCGCCAGGCCGTAGGCCGTGGCGTCAGTCGAAGCGGACCGGCGGAAGCATCACCGCCGGCAACCACCTCGACGCGTGGGCCCGTTACGGAATGTCCCTGGGGGGCTTCAACTACTACATGATCATGGCGACGGAGGGCTATCGGAGCAGCGGGAGCTCCGGAATCTCGGTGAGCTGCCCCCCCTGTCGAGCACTACTGCGCCTGGGGCGCGGCCGCCCGGTGCGCCTCAGGCGAGGAAGGGGCGCACCAGGCCAAGGAGCGCCTCGGGGCGGTGCAGCGGGATGATGTGGCCGCAATCCTCGATGATGTGCCCCGTGAGATCGTCGGCGACGGGCCGCAGTTGCTCTTCGAGCACACTCCCCACCGGCCGGGCTCCGACCGCCAGGGTGGGCACCGACAGCCGGCCGTTCTCCACGGCCTCCCGGATCTGCCGGGCGTTGGTGGGCATCGCGCGGTAGTGGGCGAACGCGCTGCGCAAGGCCTCGGAGCCGGTGTAGGCACTGACGAAGGCGTCCCGGATCTCCGGCGCGACCCCCTGCCCCAGGGTGCCCGAGTCGAGGAACCAGTCGACGTAGGGCGCCTCGTTGCCCGGCAGCACGCTTTCCGCGAGGCCCGGAACCGAGTGGAAGCCGAACCACCACGGTGCCCCTCCCGCCAGAAACCGTTCCGCGCCGGGCAGCGTGCCCAGCAGCGATTCCATGAGCACCAGGCGGCGGACTCGCTCAGGGCTGCGCATGGCCATAAGGAAGGCGGGCGGGGTGCCGGCGTCGATGCCGATCACGGCCGCGGACCTCTCGCCGAGCGCGTCCAGGAGCCCCAGGAAGTCCTCGGCGAGAGTCTCGGCGTCGTAGCCCTCCTCGGTGCGCGTGCTCCCGCCGAGGCCCCGGAGGTCGGGGGCGATCACCCGATGCTGTTCGGCCAGACCGCCCATGACGGCGGTCCACAGCCGCCAGGTATGGGGGAACCCGTGGAGCAGCAGCACGGCGGGCCCCGTACCGGCGGTCGCCACGTTGAGACCGACGCCGCCGACGGTGACGCGCCGCAGTTCGACCCCGGGCACCTGACCGGCCGGGACGGGGAGTGGAGTGGCAGGCACGATGCTTCCTTCTGTAGTTACCCATGGTGACAACAGAACGATAGGTAACTACGCTGGAGCGGCCAAGACCGCACTTTCATCGCAGGTGGTGAGCTCCAGGTGACCCCTAGGACCACGCGTACGCCCGAAGGCGCCCGCGGTGATCTGTTCGACCCACTGTGTCCGACCCGGCGGCTGCTCGACCGGCTCGGCGGCAAGTGGACCTCGATGGCCGTCAAGGTGCTGGCGGAAGCCTCCCCGGACGAGGTGCGCTTCGCCGAGCTGCAGCGGCGCATGACCGGCGTCTCGCAGAAGATGCTGTCGGTCACGCTGCAGGCCCTGTGCCGTGACGGTCTCGTCAGCCGGCGTGTGGAGTCCAGCGTGCCGCCGCGCGTGTACTACGGCCTCACCGAGCTCGGACTGTCCCTGGAGGTCCCGCTGGCCGCCGTCCGGCGGTGGGCCGAGGAGCACATGGTCGAGATCGACCGCGCCCAGCAGCTCGCCGACGGGCGCCCCACCAATTTCTGACGGTTTGTCAGTCATATTCCCCGGAGCGCCCGGCGGAAGGCCGGCGCTCCGCGCCCCCGGCGTACCGGCCGAGGGAACGGTGACGGAGGATACGTAGGTCCACTTCCGGATCCCTGACAACTGGAGTTCGTGTGACCCGCATCCTTTCCCTGTTCTTCCGCCGCAGGAGTGCGGTGGCCGGCGTGGCCTCGGGCCTGGCCACCGCTCTCGGGGTGGGCGTGCTGGTGGGCTGTGCCGTCGCGGGCGGGGCGACCCTCGATGCCGCACCGAAGCAGCGCGTCAAGGCCGCCGACGTGCTCCTGCCGACGGCCGGCATGGGCTTCGACTACCAGATCGGCGGTGGCTACACGCCACCCGACGGGGTGCGGGCGGTGTCCCGCGACCGCGAGGACGAGCCGGCCCCCGGCCTGTACAACGTCTGTTATGTCAATGCGTTCCAGACGCAGCCCGGCGCACTGAAGTGGTGGCAGGACACCCATCCCGGCCTCCTGCTGCGTGACGCCGACGGGGAGCTGATCATCGACGAGGGCTGGGACGAAGCCCTTCTGGACACCTCGACGGCCGCCAGGCGCACCCAGCTCACGGAGATCGTGGGGGAGTGGATCGACGGCTGCGCCGAGAGCGGCTTCCAGGCGGTGGAGCCGGACAACCTCGACTCCTTCGAACGCTCGAAGGGCAAGCTGACGAAGGAGCACAACGCCGCCTTCGCCGAAGCGCTGGCGGCGCGGGCGCACAGCGACGGTCTCGCGATCGCGCAGAAGAACACCACCGATCTGCTCGACCGGCACGACGCGATCGGGTTCGACTTCGCGGTGGCGGAGGAATGCGCCCAGTTCGACGAATGCGACGCGTACGCCGACGCGTACGACAACCTTGTCTTCGCGATCGAGTACGAGGGCGAGGGCCATGTGGGCTTCGACGAGAGCTGTTCGACCTGGGGTGACAGGGTCTCCTTCGTCCTGCGAGACCTCGACGTGCTCCCCGCGGGCGAGAAGGGGTATGTGTTCCGGACCTGCTGACTCGGAGGGAGGGCCCGGTTCGTCCTCGACATGACCCGGTGATCTCCACCGGGAAGCCGCCCGGCTCAGAAGTCCACCGGCTCGCGGATGAGCGGGCAGGTCATGCAGTGCCCGCGGACCCGGCCCAGTTCCCCGCCGACGATGGTGATGACCTCGACTCCTGTGAGGTGCGGCGCCGGCGGCGGGCCGCGGTGCCGCCGGGCGGGCGGTGCCGGCCTCCTCGGTGACGGACTGTCAGTCGATTTCGGTGGCTGGCCGGACGGTCGTCGGCGACGCGGCCCTGCTCCGGTCGGCCGCACGGTGCCAGGCCGACTCGCGCTGCAGCCGGAGGCCGTTGAGGCCCACGATGACGGTGGACCCTTCGTGCCCCAGGACGCCCAGGGGGAGCGGCAGATGACCGACGAGATCCCAGACGACCAGGGCCGAGATGAACACGCCGGCGATGACCAGGTTCTGCACGACCAGCCGACGGGTCGCCCGGGACAAGGCCACCACCGTGGGCACGGTGGTCAGTTCGTCGCGGATGATGACGGCGTCAGCGGTCTCCAGCGCGAGGTCGGAGCCTGCGCGTCCCATCGCGATCCCGATGTGCGCGGCGGCCAGCGCGGGCGCGTCGTTCACCCCGTCGCCCACGACCAGCACCTTGCGCCCGGCCTGCTCCAGTTCACGGACGGCGGCCGCCTTGTCCTGGGGGAGGAGCCCGGCCCGGACGTCGGTGATGCCCGCCTCGGCGGCGAGTCGAGCGGCGGCCCGCGGGTTGTCGCCGGTCAGCAGCATCGGGGAGCCGCCGGTCAGGCGGGCCAGTGAGGAGACGGTCGCCGCGGCGTCGCGCCGGATGCGGTCGGCGATCCCCAGGACCCCGACCGGCCGGCCGTCGCGCAGGACGAGCACCGCGGTGTGCCCGGTCTCCTCCAGCGCGGCGGCCACGGCGGTGGCCTGGTCCGCCTCGGGTGCGGCGGTGCCTCGGAGCAGCCGGGCGGGCGAGCCGGCCGAGATCCGGTGTCCGTCGACGGTGGCTGTCACGCCGGTGCCGGGCGCTGAGGTGAACTCCGAGGCCGGGGGCAGCGGCAGCCCACGTTCCTGGGCGGCGTTCACGACGGCGCGGGCCAGCGGGTGCTCGCTGGGGTGCTCTGTGGCGGCGGCCAGGGCCAGCAGCGTGTCCTCGGTCAGCCCGGATCCCGGCAGGGGGTGGATGCCGGTGACGCGGGGGGTGCCCTCGGTGAGGGTGCCGGTCTTGTCCAGTGCCACCGCGTCGGTCTGGCCGAGGCGCTCCATGACGACGGCGGACTTGACGAGGACGCCGTGGCGTCCCGCGTTCGCCATGGCGGAGAGCAGGGGTGGCATGGTCGCCAGGACCACGGCGCAGGGGGAGGCCACGATCATGAACGTCATGGCGCGCAGCAGGCTTCCGGTCACATCGTCGCCGAAGGCGAGGGGCACGAGGAAGACGGCCAGGGTGGCGGCCACCATGCCGAGCGAGTAGCGCTGCTCGACCTTCTCGATGAACAGCTGGGTCGGGGCCTTGGTCCTGGCTGCTTCCTCGGTCATCGCCACGATCCGGGCGATCACCGATTCGGAGGCGTCCCGCTCGACGGCGACCTTCAGCGTGCCCGTGCCGTTCAGTGTCCCCGCGAACACCTCGTCCCCGGGCTCCTTCGCCACGGGCAGCGGCTCACCGGTGATGGTCGCCTGGTCGACCTCGCTCGCACCGTCGAGAACCCTGCCGTCGGCGCCGACGCGCTCACCGGGGCGGATCCGGATGACGTCGCCGACCACGAGGTCCCCGGTGGCTACGCTCTCCTCACCCCCGGCGGTGATGCGCGAGGCGGTGGCCGGGGCCAGGTCGAGGAGCCCGCGGACCGCGTCCTGGGTGCGGGCGGTGGCCAGCGCCTCCAGTGCGCCCGAAGTCGCGAAGATGACGATCAGCAGCGCCCCGTCCATCACCTGCCCGATCGAGGCCGCGCCCAGCGCCGCCACGATCATCAGCAGGTCCACGTCCAGGACCTTCTCCCGGAGCTCCCGCAGCCCCGACAGTGCCGGCTCCCAGCCTCCGGCGGCGTACACGAGGGCGTACAGCGGGCCCCATGTCCAGCCGGGGGCGCCGGTGAGCTCCAGCGGGAGTGCGAGCAGGAACAGCACCAGAGCGATTCCCGCCCAGCGGGCCTCGGCCAGCGCGAGGACGCGCGTGCGACGCCGGGGGACGCCTCCGGCGCCGGCGGAAGCGGTGCGCGAGGGGCGTGGCAGGACATCGGTGGGCATGACGGAACGACCCCTCAATGGGCGGCGGGAACGACGACGTCCTCACCGTACAGGAATACATGAACAGGTCTTCATGTGTCATCCGTAGAATGGGCGCCATGGGCCACGGACGCGACGAGCAGAGCACCGCCACCACCCGCGAGCGGTTGGACGCCGTCGGGGCGGCGGGTGTCGCCTCGACCCTCCAGGCACTGGCCACACCCTCCCGGCTGCGGATCCTGGCGCGCCTCCAGGAGGGTCCGTGCGCGGTCGGTGATCTGGCCGAAGCGGTGGAGATGGAGCCTTCCGCCTGCTCCCACCAACTGCGTCTGTTGCGGAACCTCGGGCTGGTCGCGGGCGAACGCCAGGGGCGGTCCATCGTGTACGCCCTGTACGACCATCACGTCGCCGAACTCCTCGACCAGGCCCTCTACCACGTCGAGCACCTGCGCCTCGGGCTCCGTGACTCTCCCGCCGAGATCACCGCGACGGCCTCGCGGCGCTGACCGTACGGCGGCGCCGGGAATCCCGGCGCGCCCGCGGCGTTGAACCAGGCGTGAGCTCTTCCATCGCATCGACCCGGTTCTCCTTCCTCGACCGTTCCCGCACCCGCGAGGGGCACGGCCATCCGCAGGCGCTGCGGGACACCGTCGCGCTGGCAGGGACGGCCGAGGCGCTCGGCTACCACCGCTTCTGGGTGTCCGAGCACCACAGCGTGCCCGGCGTGGCCGGCTCGGCGCCGACGGTGCTGGCCGCAGCCGTCGCGGCGGCGACCTCCACCATCAGAGTGGGAACCGGTGGGGTGATGCTGCCGAACCATCAGCCCTTCGTCGTGGCCGAGCAGTTCGGGGTGCTCGCCTCGCTCTTCCCCGGCCGGATCGACATGGGGCTCGGACGTTCGGTCGGCTTCACCGACGGGATCCGCAGAGCCCTCGGCCGGGACAAGGAGGACGCCGACGCCTTCGCGGGGCAGCTCGCCGAGCTCCTCGGATGGCTGGACGGAACCCAGCAGGCCCATCCGCAGGTCCACGCCCGTCCCGCGGAGGGCCTGCGCATACCCCCGTACGTCCTGGCGACCGGCCAAGGTGCCGCCATTGCCGCGGCCGCCGGTCTGCCGCTCGTCGTGGGCGATCTCCGCGGCCGCGAGAAGCTCATACGGGCGGTCGAGAGTTACCGCAGTGGATTCCGCCCCTCCGTGTGGGCCGGGGATCCCTATGTGATCGTGGCGGGCACCGTCGCGGTCGCCGGCACCGCCGAGGAGGCGCGCCGGCTGCTGGTCCCGGAGGCCTGGTCCATGGCGTACTCGCGGACCCACGGCTCGTTCCCCCCACTGGCGCCGGCCGAGCGGATCGAAGCGCTGCCCATGACGGAGAAGGAGCGGGGTCTGTTCGAGAACGGACTGCGTGGTCACCTGGCGGGAACCGAGGACACGGTGTCGGCCGGACTCGAGTCGGTGATCAAGGAGACCGGCGCGGACGAGGTGCTGGTCACCACGAGCTCGTACGACCGTGAGGCGCTGGTGGACTCGATGGGGAGGCTCGCGCGGATCGCGGGCCTGGGCTGAGCGTCAGCCGCTGCCGGGGTGGCCGAACAAGAGGTCGTACCCCGGCGGCAGTTGCAGCAGGAGGCGCTGGAGCAGTTCCTCGCCCGAGGCGTCGGCCACCACGCTGAGCACGGCACCGGTGTCCCACGCCGCCGTCTGCTCGTTCGCGCCCTCGATCCAGGCGGACACCGCGCGCACGAACCGTTCGGAGCTGAGCGGTTCGGCGGCCTGCAGAGGGTTCAGAAGAATGAGTGCGAACGTCTCCGGCAGCCGGGCGGCCAGTTCGTTGCGCTCCTCGCCGACCAGATGTGCCCCGAGCAGCGCCAGCACCACGCGTGATGCGCGCTCCGCCTCCAGGGCCGATGCGTAGGCCCCGCGTTCCTGGACCGCTTCCAGGAATGCCTGCCATCTCATGTAGGTCACCGGATCCCTTTCACGGAGCGCGGGCCGGGACGCGGACGGAGGGCGGGCTGGAGAGGGGAAGCCCGGTGTCCGCCCTCCGCGCGTCCACCGCATGTCACCTCAATTCCGGTATTAACATGCGATCCCGATGAGGGCAACCGTGGTCCCGCCCCGCAGCCGCGCCCCGGCCTACTCCATGGGATAGATGTCGCCGCTCGCCATGCCGCTGACCTGCACGCTCTGCGATTCGAGCCGGTGGGCTTCGTCCTGGAGACGTCGGCGTTCCGCAGGGTCGGTGGCCTGCTCGGCGGCCTTCTCGAGATCCTCGGCCCGGTCACGCATCTGCCGCAGGCGGTCCCGGACGTCTTCTGACTCGCTCATGATCACTCCCTGGCGCTGGGCGGAGCGGACCCCTCCACCGAACCAGGCACCCGGGGGTGCGCGCATCTCAGCGGGGGTGCCGGAAGCGCGGAGTGACCGTGCGGGCGGCGTGCTACTCGAACCGGGTCAGGTCGCCGGCTCCCCGGCGTACGACTTCCAGCTCACCACCGGAGAAGTCGATGACGGTGGTCGGTTCGGTGCCGCAGTCGCCGGAGTCGAGCACCACGTCCACGACATGGTCGAGGCGCTCCTTGATCTCCCAGCCCTGTGTCAGCGGCTCCTCCTCGTCCGGCAGGAGCAGCGTGCTGGACAGCAGCGGCTCACCGAGCTCGGCCAGAAGCGCCTGCGTGACGGTGTGATCCGGGATCCGGACGCCGACGGTCTTCTTCTTGGGGTGCAGCAACTGCCGCGGCACCTCTTTGGTCGCGGGAAGGATGAAGGTGTAACTCCCGGGCGTCGCCGCCTTGATGGTGCGGAAGACGTCGTTGTCGACCTGGACGAACTGGCCGAGCTGCGCGAAGTTCTGGCACACCAGGGTGAAGTGGTGTCGGTCGTCGAGGTTCCGGATCGACCGGATGCGGTCGATCCCGTCGCGGCTGCCCAGCTGGCATCCGAGGGCGTAACAGGAATCGGTCGGATACGCGACGAGGGCGCCGGACCGGATGCTCTCGGCCACGTTGGTGATGGTGCGGCGCTGGGGGTTCTCGGGGTGCACATCGAAGTACTTGGCCATTCGGCGAGTCTACGGCCTCGTGCCATCCAGGTTCCGCTTACCAGATGGCGTACGGCCACCTCCACCGCCTCCTGCGGGGTCGTGGTCGCCGCCAGGACTTCGCCCATGTAGGGGGTGCTGACGGTGAACCGGGCGCCCGGTGCCCGGGCAGGCCCTGTCCGCTCGCCCCCGTGCGCAGGTGCTGCCACTCGGACTCGGTCATCCGCAGGGGATCACGGTCGGGCACATCGAAACGGCCGGTCAGGTGGACGAACGGTGAGCTCTGCCGAATGTCGGAAAGCGCCGCTCCGGCGAGCCAGGCCGGTGCGACGCCGGCTGTCCGGGCCAGGTCCTCCGTCTCCCCGTCGATGAGCGCCAGTCCTGGTACGACTCGCAACCACGGATCGACCACCGCCGTTTCCGCGTCCACGCACTGATGACCAGAGCGTTCCGATACGGCACCCCGCTCGCGACCGCGGCGTGCAGCACTGCAACGTCCCCGGGTCCCGACACGAGACCCCCGGACAGCACCGCGCCCTGGCGCCCCCGGGGGAGGGGCGCCAGGGCGCGGAGCGGCTCGTCGGCCGTTAGGCTCCGGACGCGTCCAGCATGGCCGTGCGCTCCACGACCTTGATGCGCTCGCGGCCCTGCTCGGCGCCGAGCGCCTGCTCGTGGGCGTCCAGGCGGTGCCAGCCTTCCTTGGTGGTGTACCGGACGCCGCGCTGCTCCAGGAAGTCGACCACCGCGTCGGCACCCGGCTGTGTGGGGGCGGGCAGCCGGCCGGCGGCGTGGTCCTCCAGCAGGCAGGCCACGGTCTCGTTGGCGTCACCCTTGGTGTGCCCGATCAGGCCGATCGGACCGCGCTTGATCCACCCGGTGACGTACACCGAGGGCATCGGCTCGTCACCGGCCAGTACGCGTCCGGCCGCGTGCGGGACTGTGCCGGAGGCCACGTCGAAGGGGAGCTTCGGGAGCTCCTCCGAGTAGTAGCCGACCGCGCGGTAGACGCTCTGCACGTCCCAGTCCGTGTGGTTGCCCGTGCCCTTGACGTTGCCCGTGCCGTCCAGCTCCATGCGCTCGGTGCGCAGGGCGACGACACGGCCGTCCTCGCCGACGACCTCCACGGGGGACTCGAAGAAGTGCAGGAACAGCTTGTGGGGGCGGTCACCGACGTCGCGGATCGCCCACTTCTCCAGCGTGGAGGCGACCATGTTGGCCTGCTTGTTCTCCCGCCGGGTGGCGATCGAGCCCTCGTCGTAGTCGATGTCCTCGGGGTTGACGATGACCTCGATGTTCGGCGAGTGGTCCAGCTCGCGCAGCTCCATCGGGCTGAACTTCGCCTGGGCCGGCCCGCGCCGGCCGAAGACGTGCACCTCGAGCGCCTTGTTCGCCTTGAGCCCGTCGTAGACGTTCGCGGGAATCTCGGTCGGCAACAGTTCGTCCGCCGTCTTGGCCAGGATGCGCGCCACGTCCAGAGCCACATTGCCGACGCCGAGCACGGCGACCTTCTCGGCCTCCAGGGGCCAGGTACGCGACACCTCGGGGTGGCCGTCGTACCAGGCGACGAAGTCGGCCGCACCGTAGGAGCCGGTCAGCTCGATGCCGGGTATGTCCAGGGCGCGGTCGGCGTCGGCGCCGGTGGAGAAGATCACGGCGTCGTAGAACGACCGCAGGTCGTCCAGGCCGATGTCGTTGGGGTAGTCGACGTTGCCGAACAGCCGCAGCTGCGGCTTGTCCAGGACCTGGTGCAGAGCCTTGACGATGCCCTTGATCCGCGGGTGGTCCGGAGCCACTCCGTACCGGATCAGGCCGAAGGGGGCGGGCATGCGCTCGAACAGGTCGATCGATACGCCCGGCTCCTGGGCGGCCTCGGACTTGAGAAGCGCGTCCGCTGCGTAGATTCCGGCGGGACCGGCTCCGACGATGGCGACGCGGACGGGGCGTGTCATGGAGTGTTGTTCCTTAGGGCGGACGAGCACGGGCAGAGTGCAGCGGGGTAAGGCTTGACTTACCCCGCTGCCCCCACGGTACGGCCTGCGCGCATGAGCTCCCGGAGCGGGGCGAGGGGATATTCCGGAAATAAAGGGACGTATGCTGCTGAAGAGGTTCGGTTTCTGTGAGTGGATTCCTCTTCCATCCGTCTCACGGACGTCCAGGCAGTGAGACGAGATGCGGTGGGCAGGCTGCACGCCGGTGTCCCGACGGCCCTGAGCGGGCCACTACCAGGAGAGCGCCCCGACCTCGGATGCGATCCGGTCGCGGTCCCAGGCCCCGTCGGCGACCAGAACCCGGTAGCGGCGGGCCAGGGTCGCCCCCGGATCCAGTACCAGCTCCTCGTGGAAGGCGAACGACGGAGCGACCGCAGCGAAGGAGGAGTTGCGCACGAACCAGTGCGCGGGATGCGCACCACCCGCGCCGGTGTGGTCGTTCTCGGGGGAGTGGACGAAGACGAGCGTCGCGTGCCCGTCGGCCTCGTCGTGCTCACCGCTGTACGCCAGCCAGGGGGACTGCCGCCCCATCATGTCCGGTCCCTCGGCGTCCTGGGCGATGATCCGCCCGTCGCGGAAGGCGCGCGGCCCCCGCCAGAACAGCCCGGTGTACCCCGCGCCCGGGCGGCCGTGCGTCGTCGGGCTGCCGAACCGCAACGGTTCCTCGCGCCGGTTGGTGACCGCGGACGACCAGGTCAGCGCCCAGCTGCCGCTCACGGCGTCGACGTCGTGCACCTCGATACGGCGCGTCTCCTCGGCCCAGAGCTCCCCGCCGCGCGGATGCCAGGTCAGCCGCTCCGTGAAACGGGCCCCGCCGTCGTGCACGGCGACCTCGTCGAAACCGGCGTGCGCCATGGAGCCGACGCGCTCAGGCAGGGCGAGGTACCCCTCGCCGTGCACGTAGCTGTTGCCGCCCCACAGATTCGCGCCCGACAGGTGCGAGGCGGTCATCTGCAGCCCCTTGTGCCAGCGGTGGTCGTTGGGCCGGTACCCGGTCACCACCTGCCCGGACAGGGTGCGCAGGGGGTGGATGTACGGCTTCGGAGCCTCCCACGCGTCCTCGGCCCGGTAGACGTAGCGCAGCAGTTCCACCCCGCTTCCCGTCGCGATGACGGAGAGATGGTCGCCGTGCCGGTGGACGAGTTCCACGGTCTGCCTCATGCCGGGACCTCCGCGGGCCGTACCAGGTGCTCCGGTGCCCAGCCCGGAGCGTTGCCGTGCAGCGCGCCGTAGTACGGGTCGCCGGGCCCGATCTCGCCCGCCCGCACGGTGCCCCCGGTGAAGGCCGCCTTGTAGAGCGCGGCGACCAGCTCGAGGCTCTTGCGGCCGTCCGCGCCGCTGCTCCGCGGCCTGCGTCCGGCCCGCATGTCCTCCAGCAGACCCTGGAGCTGTGCCTCGTGCGAGCTGGGTACGTCGGGTCCGAAGTCCCGCCAGACGTCGACCTCTTCGGACGCGATTCCGGGGGCCGGTGTGATCCGCCAGTCCGCGTTGCGATGCCCGTACAGGTGGGTGAGCTCGACCGTCGCCCGCTCGCAGTCGATCCGGATCCGGCTGACCTCGTCCGGGCTGAGCACGCTGTTCACGACGGTGGCCATCGCACCGCTCTCGAAGCGGATCAGCGCGGTGGAGACATCCTCCGTCTCCACGTCGTGCACCAGCCGCCCGGCCATGGCGCGGATCTCCGCCCACGGCCCCAGCAGATCGAGCAGCAGATCCATCTGGTGGATACCGTGCCCCATCGCGGGCCCGCCACCCTCGCTGCTCCAACTGCCGCGCCAGGGAACGGAGTAGTACGCCTCGTCCCGGTACCAGGTGGTCTGGCAGTGAGCCACCAGTGGCCGGCCCATGGTCTGTCGGGCGAGCAGCTCCCGAACGTGCCGGGAGCCGGAGCCGAAGCGGTGCTGGAACACGATCGCCGCGTACGGGCCGACGCCGCCGGCGCCCTCGGCCGCTTCGATCGCGTCGAAGTCCTGCAGTGATGGACAGGGCGGCTTCTCGCACCACACCCACGCCCCGGCGCGCAGCGCGGCCACGGTCTGGTCGCGGTGGAACCGGGGCGGGGTGGCGAGAGTGACCAGGTCCGGGCGCTGCTCGGCGAGCATCCGGTCGAGGTCGGTGTACCGGTGGGCGATCCCGGCATCGGCGCAGAACGCCTCGACCGAGGTGGCGTCGACATCGACCGCGGCGACGATCTCCAGCGGTTGCCCGGCGGCGAGTGCGGTCAGCGCGGGCAGATGACTGCCACGCGCGATCGCACCCGTGCCGACGATGGCGACCCGCACCGGATTCCGGCGCGAAGGATTGCTGGTCGTGACAAACACCCCTTCAGACGGAGATATGGGCGCCCACTGGACAGCAAGCGCTTTCTCTCCGGGAAACCTAGGCTCCGCCCGCGAGGCAGGTCAAGGGGGTCCGGGCCGCGCGCGTCCGTCAGGCCTTCAGCAGTCCCGGCAGCCACGTGAGCTGCTTCGCATGCTGGAACGGGCCGCCGCCCTCGTGGTCGTTGAAGTCGTACACCTCGATCTCCTTGTCGGCGTGGGCGTACGCGTTGTACGCGGCGAACACCGTGGACGGAGGGCAGGTCAGGTCCTCCATGGCCACGGAGAACAGCGCGGGTGCCCGCCCGCGTGCGGCGAAGTGGACCCCGTCGAAGTAGGCCAGCGTCTTGTCGGTCTGCTCGGCGCGGCCCCGGTGGGTCTTCAGGTAGTCGCCGATCTCGCGGTACGGCTTGCGGTCGGTCATCCGGGTCGCCCGGGGGAAGTCGCAGAGGAACGGCACGTCCGGTGCGACGGCCGCCAGGCCGGGCACCAGCCCGGCGGCCGCGAGGGCGAGACCGCCGCCCTGGCTCGCGCCGATCACGGCGGTGCGCGACGCGTCGGCCAGCGGGTGTGACCGGGCCGCCTCCACCGCGCGCACCGCGTCCGTGATCACCCTGCGGTAGTAGTAGGTGGCCGGGTCCTCGATGCCCTGGGTCATGAATCCGGCCAGCGAGGGGCCGGAGCCCACGGGGTCGGCGGTATCGCCGGGGGCCCAGCCGCTGCCCTGGCCCCGGGTGTCCATCACGAAGTGGGCCAGGCCGGCCGAGGCCCAGAGCAGGTGGGCGTGGGGCAGGTTCCGCCCGCCGCCGTACCCGATGAACTCGACGGCGACCGGGAGGGGTTCGGTGGTCCCCGCCGGTATGACGAACCAGCCCTTCACGGGGTGGCCGCCGAAGCCGGCGAACGTCACGTCGTACACGTCGACCGTGACGAGACCGAGGCCGGCGCACCGCTCGAAGCGGGCGTTCAGATCGTGGGTTCTCGCCTCGTCGAGCGTGGTCGACCAGAACGCGTCGAAGTCCTCGGGCTCCTCCGACCGGCTGCGGTAGGCGTGCAGTTCATCAAGCGGAAGGTCGAACAGGGCCATGAGGGACCGCCTTGTGTCGCGAGGGTGAATGAATGGTCACACCGTACGACGGTCGGCCCGAACGTCAACCAGCTCTCGTATCGCGGGAAAACACGTTGCCCGTCGGGCCTGTACCTGCGACGCTTCCGGGATGTCCGATACGGAACCCCGCGGTTCGCGCCAGGTGGCCGCGCTCTTCTCGGGCGGGCGCCTGACGGCGATCCCCCGGAAACCCGCCCGCCGCGAGCAGCTGCTGGTGCACCTCGCCGACACGCTCTTCGAGCGCGACCGCGTCTACACGGAGCGCGAGGTCAACGACGCGCTGCGCACCGTGCACGAGGACTGCTCGGCCCTGCGCCGTTACCTCGTGGTCGCCGGTCTGCTGGAACGGCCCAGGGACGGCAGCAGTTACCGGCGCGGGCGGTAGCCGGTGAAGAGCCGACCCCGCCGGCGGGGTCGGCGGGGTCGGCGGCAGAGCTCAGTTGAGGGTGTCGGGATCCGGGCCCGTACGCATGCCGCGGTCCAGGCCCGCGACCGCGTCCATGTCGGCGGCCGAGAGTTCGAAGTCGAAGACGTCGATGTTCTGCCGGATGCGGGCGGGGGTGACCGACTTGGGGATCACGACGTTGCCGAGCTGGAGGTGCCAGCGCAGGACCACCTGGGCCGGCGTCTTGCCGTGGCGTTCGGCGAGGGAGACGAGTACCGCGTCGTCCAGCAGTGCGCCCTGTGCCAGCGGGCTCCAGGCCTCGGTGGCGATGCCGTACTCCGCGTGCACGGCGCGCAGCTCGCTCTGCTGGAGCCCGGGGTGCAGCTCGATCTGGTTGACCGCGGGGACGAGGGAGCTCTCCTCCCGCAGGCGGCGAAGGTGCGCGGGCTGGAAGTTCGACACACCGGCGGCCCGGATCCGGCCGTCGGCCAGCAGCTTCTCCAGGGCGCGCCAGGTGTCGACGTAGAGGTCGCGGGCCGGGGTGGGCCAGTGGATGAGATAGAGGTCCACGTGGTCGAGGCCGAGCTTGGCCAGGCTCGCGTCGAAGGCGGCGAGGGCGGAGTCGTATCCCTGGTCCGCGTTCCAGAGCTTCGTGGTGACGAACAGCTCCTCGCGGGCGAGCCCGGAGTCGGCGAGCGCGCGGCCCACGCCTGTCTCGTTGCCGTAGACGGCGGCGGTGTCGATGGAGCGGTAGCCCGCCTCCAGCGCTCCGGTGACCGCGGCGGTGGTCTCGTCGTCGGGTACCTGGAAGACACCGAATCCGAGCTGCGGAATCGTGACGCCGTTGTTGAGCGTGACGGTGGGGACCGTGGACATGCTGATGCCTTTCGTGGTGTCGGACCGAGCGGTGTCGGGCTGGGCGGTGTAGGGCTGAGCCTATCCGCGTGCGATGGTTACTGGCGTAGACAATAATTGCATACGCGGGTTAATGGTAAACGCCGGTAAAGCGGGCGCGGGTCACGCCTGCGGTCGCAACGCACGGTAGGAGGCGCCGGGACCGGGCGCACACGGGCTGCGGCCGACCGGGTCATGGTGGTGTGCTGAACTGTCCCGGAAGCACCGGATACAGGAGTTCCCTTGAACAGTTATCGCCAGCCCGGCATCGTCCTCACCGACCGACGGTTCACGGTCCCGCTCGACCATGACGATCCGGGCGGCGAGACGATCGAGATCTTCGGCCGCGAAGCCGTGGCCGGCGGGACGTCCGCTGAGGACCTGCCGTGGCTGGTCTATCTGGAAGGCGGCCCCGGCTTCGGTGCCCGCCGTTTCGTCGGCACGGAGGCCTGGCTGGGGCGGGCGGTGCGGGAGTTCCGGGTGCTGCTCATGGACCAGCGCGGCACCGGCTTGTCCACCCCGGCCAACCGGCAGACACTGCCCCTGCGTGGAGGCCCGCGCGAGCAGGCCGACTACCTCGCGCACTTCCGTTCCGACAGTATCGTCCGTGACTGCGAACTGATCCGCCCCCGGCTCACCGGCGGCGCGCCCTGGACCGTCCTGGGGCAGTCCTTCGGCGGCTTCTGTGCCGTCCGCTATCTCTCGGCGGCCCCGGAGGGGCTCGCGGCCGTCCTGATCACCGGAGGCCTGCCCTCGCTGGACGCGCACGCCGACGACGTCTACCGGGCCGGTTACCCGCGCATCGAGCGGAAGGTCGCCGCGCACTACGCCCGCTACCCGCAGGACGTCGCGCGCGCCCGAGCGATCGCCGCGTACCTCGCCGAGCACCGCCCGGACAGCGCCGGGCACACGCTGACAGCCGAGGGGTTCCAGTCCCTCGGCATCATGCTGGGCGGCGGCAACGGCAGCCACCAGTTGCACTACCTTCTGGAGAACGCGTTCGTCGAGGGTCCGCACGGGGCCGAACTGTCCGACGCCTTCCAGGAATCCATGCGCACCGCCACCTCGTTCGCGGGGCACCCGCTGTACGCCCTGATGCACGAGGCGATCTACGGCCAGGGCGCGCGGCCCACCGACTGGGCGGCCGAGCGCGTCCGCGCCGAGTTCCCGCAGTTCGACGCCACCGCCGCGCTGGCCGGTGACGGTCCGGTGCTCTTCACCGGCGAGAGCATTCACCCCTGGCACTTCGACGTCGACCCCGCGCTGCGCCCCCTGCGTGAGACGGCGGAACTGCTCGCCGCCCGCACCGACTGGCCCGTCCTGTACGACGCCGAGCGGCTCGCGGCCAACGAGGTCCCGGTGGCAGCCGCCGTCTACCACGACGACATGTACGTGGACACCGGCCACGCGCTGCACACCGCGTCCTCGATCCGTGGCCTGCGTACCTGGGTGACCAGCGAGTACGAGCACGACGGTGTGCGCGCGGGCGGCTCCCACGTGCTGGACCGGCTGCTCGCTCTCGTGCGGGGCGAGAGCGACCGCTAGCTCTATTGACCCGCGGCCGTCCGTGGTCAGCCCTGGAGGGCGTCCAGTGTGGCGTCCAGCCCGGCCGCCGACTGCGGCGCGCGGTTGTACGGGAGCTTCGCGAGGACGGCCGCCATGCCGCAGGTATTGCTCAGCGCGGAGTAGGTGAGGCCGGCGCCGATGCCGGCCGACAGCCACCGGGCGGCCGGGAAGCGACGGCCCGCCACCAGGCCGACCACCACCAGCGCACCCGCGGCGAGGCGCACCTGGCGCTCCATCGGCCAGGTCGCCCGGGCGTCCACCGGACGGTCCAGGCCATGACCGGCGCCCTCCCAGGCGGAGGTTCCGCCGGTCAGGGCGGCGGCGTCGATGTCGGCGGCGGCGAGTATCTCGCACGCCCTGGTGGACCGCACACCGGAGGCGCACACCACCAGCAGGGAGCCCCTGGCGGAGGCCGACTTCAGGGCCGGCACCGCCTCGTCGAGCCGGTCGAGCGGAACGTTCAGGGCGCCGGGCACGTGCCCGGAGGCGTACTCGCCCGGGGCCCGCACGTCGATGACGGTGAACTCCTCCAGCCGGGCTGCGGCCTCGGAGGGGGAGAGGGGGGCGGGGCTGATCACGAACGGGTTCCTTTCGGTTGCCGGAGCGGTGGCGGTCCGGGGTCCTGCTCACCCCGGCTCGGCGTGACCGGTGGTACGGCGTGTCCGGCCGGAGTGACTCCTTGCTCCCTGCCCCGAACTCCTTCCGGAATGCGTGCATCCGTTCGCCGGAATGTCCGCAGTGCATGCCCGGCCTCTGTGCACGGCTGGGTCCGGCACCTCCGCAGCGGGCGGCTGATTGACAAATGGGCTTGCTGATTCTGCAATGGATGCCATGAAGGAACCGAACCAGGAAGACGCTGGACTCGACGCCGTGCTCACCGGGGTCGGCCCGCGGCTGCGGCGGTTGCGCAAGGACCGGGGTGTGACGCTCGCGGGACTCTCCGAGGCCACCGGAATCTCCGTCTCCACCCTCTCCCGGCTCGAATCCGGTGGCCGGCGCCCCAGCCTGGAGCTGCTGCTCCCCATCGCCCGGGCTCATGAGGTGCCGCTCGACGACCTCGTCGGGGCGCCGCCGGTCGGCGATCCCAGGGTCAAGGCGAAGCCGATCGTGCACGGCGGGAAGACCTCCCTGCCGCTCACCGCCCGGCCCGGGGGTCTCCAGGCGTACAAGGTCATACAGGAGGTCTCCTGCACCGAGGCGCCCGAGCAGCGCACGCACGAGGGGTACGAGTGGCTGTACGTGCTCAACGGCAGGCTGCGGCTCAAGCTCGCCGAGCACGACCTGGTCCTGGCCCCCGGTGAGGCCGCCGAGTTCGACACCAGGCTCCCGCACTGGTTCGGCCCCGCGGGCGACGAGCCGGTCGAGTTTCTCAGCCTGTTCGGGCCGCAGGGGGAGCGGATGCACGTCAGGGCCAAGCCGAAGCGGTGACGAACGGGCCCGGGCCGACCGTCGCGAGGTGTTCCCAGACCGGCAAGCGACCGCTTAGTATGCGCCGGAGCAGTGGTAATGCCGACAGTGTTGTGGAGGCCCCTCATGCAGGCATGGCGAGTGCACCGGAACGGCGAACCGAGCGAGGTGATGGAGCTCGAGGAGACGGACCGGCCGACACCCGGGGACGGGCAGGTGCTGCTCAAGGTGCGCGCGGCGAACATCAACTTCCCCGACGCGCTGCTCTGCCGCGGCCAGTACCAGGTGAGGCCCCCGCTGCCCTTCACCCCCGGCGTCGAGATCTGCGGTGAGACCGAGGACGGGCGCAGGGTGCTCGCCACCCCCGCCCTCCCGCAGGGCGGCTTCGCGGAGTACGTCGTCGCGGACGCCGCAGCCCTGCTCCCCGCACCCGACGCCCTGGACGACGCCGAGGCCGCCGCACTGCACATCGGCTACCAGACCGGCTGGTTCGGGCTGCACCGGCGCGCACACCTGCAGGCCGGTGAAACGCTGCTGGTGCACGCGGCCGCCGGCGGTGTCGGCAGCGCGGCCGTCCAGCTCGGCAAGGCGGCCGGCGCCACGGTCATCGGCGTCGTCGGTGGCCCGGAGAAGGCCGCGATCGCCCGCGAACTGGGCTGCGACCTGGTCATCGACCGCCGGAGCGAGGACATCGTCGCGGCGGTGAAGGAATTCACGGGCGGACACGGCGCGGACGTCGTCTACGACCCGGTCGGCGGAGACGCCTACGCCAGGTCCGTCAAGTGCATCGCCTTCGAGGGGCGGGTCGTCGTCGTCGGCTTCGCGAGCGGGGTCATCCCCACACCCGGCCTCAACCACGCCCTGGTGAAGAACTACTCGATCACAGGACTCCACTGGGGTCTGTACAACACCAAGGACCCGGCCGCCGTCCGCGCCTGCCACGACGAGCTCACCGAGCTCGCGGCACGGGGCGTCGTCAAGCCGCTGATCAGCGAGCGCGTCCCCATGACCGGCGCGGCACGAGCCGTCCAGCGGGTCGCCGACGGCACCAGCACCGGCCGCATCGTCGTCCTGCCGCCAGGAGGCACCCGATGAGCACAGCCATCGACGCGGCACAGATCCGCCGACTCACCCGGGAGCTGCTGGCAGCCCACCCGCCGGCCACCACCGGACGTAACGCCTTCCTGGCGGCGCGCTTCGACGCCGGTCTGGCCTGGGTGCACTACCCCGTCGGGCTCGGCGGACTCGACGCGCCACGCTCCCTGCAGCCCGTCGTCGACGCCGAACTCGCCGCCGCCGGAGCTCCCGACAACGACCCGCGCCGTATCGGCATCGGCCTCGGCATGGCCGCCCCGACGATCCTCGGCTACGGCACCGACGAGCAGAAGCAGCGCTTCCTGAGGCCGCTGTGGATCGGCGAGGAGGTGTGGTGCCAGCTCTTCAGCGAGCCCGGTGCCGGATCCGATCTCGCCGCGCTGGGCACACGCGCGGTCAAGGACGGCGAGGACTGGGTCGTCGACGGGCAGAAGGTCTGGACGTCCAGCGCGCATGTGGCACGCTGGGCGATCCTGATCGCCCGCACCGACCCTGACGTCCCCAAGCACCGTGGCATCAGCTACTTCATCTGCGACATGACCGACCCCGGTGTCGAGGTGCGCCCGCTGCGCCAGATCACCGGCGAGGCCGAGTTCAACGAGGTCTTCCTCACCGGCGTACGCATCCCGGACAGCAGGCGCCTCGGCCCGGTCGGTGACGGCTGGAAGGTCGCCCAGACCACGCTGATGAACGAACGCGTCTCGATCGGCGGAGCCCGCATCCCCCGCGAGGGCGGCATGATCGGCACCGTCGCGAAGACCTGGCGCGAGAAGCCCGGCCTGCGCACCCACGACCTCCATCAGCGGCTGCTCACGCTGTGGGTGGAGGCCGAGGTCGCCAGGCTCACCGGTGAGCGGCTGCGCCAGCAGCTCGTCGCGGGACAGCCGGGCCCCGAAGGCTCCGGCATGAAGCTCGCGTTCGCCCGGCTCAACCAGGAGATCAGTGGGCTGGAAGTGGAACTCCTGGGTGACGAAGGCCTGTTGTACAGCGACTGGACCATGCGCCGCCCGGAGCTCGTCGACTTCACCGGACGCGACGCCGGCTACCGCTACCTGCGCTCCAAGGGCAACTCCATCGAGGGTGGCACGAGCGAGGTCCTGCTCAACATCGTCGCCGAACGCGTCCTCGGTCTGCCCGTCGAGCCGCGTAACGACAAGGACGTCGCCTGGAAGGATCTCGCCCGATGACCGCACAGCCCGAAGCCGCCCAGGCACCCGACCTGCTCTACTCGGAGACCGAGGAGGACCTGCGCTCGGCCGTGCGTTCGCTGCTCGCCGACCGGGCCGACGCGCCGACGGTGATTGCCGCGACCGAGTCCGACACGCCGTACGACCTGCGGCTGTGGGAATCGCTCGCCACGGGGATCGGAGCAGCCGGACTGCTGGTCCCGGAGAAGCTCGGAGGCCAGGGCGCCACCCACCGTGAGGCCGCCGTGGTCCTGGAGGAGCTCGGCCGCAGCGTCGCTCCGGCGCCGTACCTGACGAGCGCCGTCGTCGCGACCGGGATCCTCCTCGCTCTGGGCGACGACGACGGCCCGGTCGCCGAACTCCTCGGTGAGCTGGCGGCGGGCCGCAAGGTCGCCGTGCTCGCCCTGCCGTTCGCCACACCCCCGGCCGACGGAGCCGCCGCGATGACCGGCACCCTGGAGCGCACCGTGACCGGCGTCGCGGAGGCGTCGGCGGCCGACGTGCTGCTGGTGCCCACAGCGGAGGGGCTGTACGCGGTGGAGACCGGCGGGGACGGCGTCACCGTCCAGCCGCTCGTCCCGCTCGACCTGACCCGCCCGCTCGCCACCGTCACTCTGACCGGGGCCACCGGCACCCGGCTCGCGGAGGCGGGCCCCGCTGCGGAGGCCGTGAGCGAGGGCCTGCTGGCCGGCGCCGGACTGCTCGCATCCGAGCAGCTCGGGCTGGCCGAGTGGTGCCTGACCGAGACCGTCCGGCACACCCGCGAACGCCACCAGTTCAACAGGCCGGTGGGCTCGTTCCAGTCGCTCAAGCACCGGATGGCCCAGCTCTGGCTCGAGGTCGTGTCCGCGCGCGCCGCCGCCCGCAACGCCGCGGACGCGCTGGCGACCGGCAGCCCGGACGCACCGCTCGCCGTAGCCGTGGCGCAGGCCTACTGCTCCGAGGCCGCGGTGCACGCCGCGGAGGAATGCGTCCAGCTGCACGGCGGGATCGGAATGACCTGGGAGCATCCCGCGCACCTGTATCTGAAGCGGGCCAAGGCCGACTCGATCGCGTACGGCACCGCGGGACGCCACCGTGAAGCAGTAGCCGGGCTGGTGGAGCTGCCGGCTCCGTAGGGCGGTTCCGGGGCGGGGGCGCGTGAGGACACGTGCCCCCGCCCCGTCATGCCCTGTGGACGCCGGAACGGCGGGCAGGGGGAAACAGCAGGCGCAGCGCAGCCGACGAGCGGACGGCGGACGTTCCAACTCTTGGCAGGTACCTGCCTTTCGGTGCGTCCCCGCCTCCATACTCGTCGCGTCCCCCCACCCGCTCAGCCCGCTCACCCGCTCGCTTCAGGGAGACCCCATGGCACACCTGACCCGTCGCAGAGTCGTCTCCACCGCCCTCGCCACCGCGGCCGCCGGAGCGTTCGTCCCCGCCCAGGCGGCCGCAGCGGCACCCTCCGCGCCCGCCCGTCCCCGTGGTCCCCGCCCGCTGGCCCGCGCCCACGCGCACAACGACTACCTGCACCCGCGACCTCTCCACGACGCGCTCGCGCACGGTTTCACCAGCGTCGAGGCGGACATCTTCCTCGTCGACGGCGAACTGCTCGTCGCCCACGAGGCCGAGAGCCTCGACCCCGCGCGCACCCTCGTCTCGCTCTACCTCGACCCCTTGCTGGCCCGGGTCCGCGCCAACCACGGTTCCGTCCACGCCGGACATCCCGCCCCGCTGCAGCTGCTGATCGACATCAAGACCGACGGCGCCGCCGCCTACCTCGCGCTCGACCGGGTGCTCCGCCGCTACCGCCACATCCTCACCCGCTCCGTCCATGGCCGGATCCGCACCGGCGCGGTGACCCCCGTCATCTCGGGAGACCGCGCGGCCCGCGTCCCGATGGAGGTGCAGACCACCCGGTACGCCTTCTACGACGGCCGGCCGGAGGACCTCGGCACCGCGGCTCCGGCGTCCTTCATCCCGCTCATCAGCAGCAACTGGGCCACGAACTTCAGCTGGCAGGGGTCGGGCCCCTTCCCCGCCGCCGAACGGGCCAGGCTGCGCACCCTCGTCTCAGCCGCCCACGCAAGCAATCAGCGGGTCCGCTTCTGGGGTACGCCCGACATCGCGGGCCCGGAACGCGACGCCGTGTGGACCGAGCTCGTCGCCGCGGACGTGGACCACCTCAACACCGACGATCTGGCGGGGCTCGAGCACTTCCTTCGGCGACGCGAGTCCAGCGGCAGCCGCAGCGACTGAACGGCGCGGCCCGCCGCCACCGGTCACCGTGCGTCAACACCCGTTCGGCGGACACGCCGGTGCGCCGAACGGCTCCTCCGCTGCGCCACACTGGCGGCCGAATGCCGCAATTCCGGCGCGGCGGAGGAGGTTGGCCATGGCCATTTCGATCTCAGTGGTGCTGCTCCTGCTGATCCTCGCAGTGATTTTCCTGCGCAACGGCGGACTCAAGATCTCGCACGCGATCGTCTGCGCCCTGCTGGGATTCCTCCTCGCGAGTACGAGCATGGCTCCCACCATCCACGAAGGGATCACCGCCACCGCGGACGTGGTCAGCGGCCTGAGGCCCTGACTCCGCGCACCGTCCGGGTACGGGACAATGGCGACCTGATCGTGGCAGAGCGCCGCACGGAACCCGGCCGGGGCGATACCGTCGTCCGAGGGCCCCTGCGCGCGCTTCGTCGACATGGCTTGGACCTGACCGATCCTGGCCACGCACCTGGAGAACGCACCCATGGCATTCCCGCCCCCCGGACGACACTCGGGCGCCGCCCACCACGAGTACTGCAACAACGCCCTCTGCTGCCGCTGCCAGCAGCGGCAGTGGACGACGAAGCTCGGTGACGAACGCCTCTGCGGCCCCTGTGCCGCCTGCTGCCGCGACTGCGGCCGGGCCCCCGCACCCCACCTGGACGGGCTCGACGACGGGCTCTGCGCGGAATGCCGCGGCCGGTGCGGCCGATGCCAGCGGGCGCTTCCGGTCGAGGGCCCCTGCGCCTGCCGCAAGTGGCGCGAGCGCGCCGGCGGCGATCCGGTCACCTACATCCTTCAGGCCCTTCCGCAACCGCTGGTCCAGGCGCTCGGCCATCGCCACCCCCGTACGGTGCACGACCTGATCCACCGGGAACTCGCCCGGCGGACTCCCGACCAGCTCCTCGAGCGGCTCGAACGCCGGTGGAACGTCCGCTGGTCCCACGCCCTCCACGAGAAGGACGAGGACGGCCGGCGCCGCTGGGCGCCGCAGGAGATCGCCGAAGCACTCGTGAGCCCCGGCCACTGCGCGAATCCCCAGTGCGAGGACGGCTACCTGCTCACCACCGACACGCCGTGCGGTCAGTGCCTGCGCCCCACCCACCGCTTCGTCACGTCGGTGGCCGACCGGACGGCGACCTCGGAGCACGCCCGCGCGGCCGCCGCACAGATCAGGCGGGCGCTCGTCGAAGGCCGCTCGACCAAGCCGGGCAAGCGGCGGCCGCCACTCTGAGCCGGCTCAGCCCTTGTCCAGTGCGCCCCGCACCAGCGCCGCGGCGAGTATCGCCGGGTCCTGGCCCTTCGCCAACCGGCTGAGCTTGTCCGGCGCCGTGGGCAGACCGAGTCGCTCCGCGCCCTGGAGCGCCTTCGCGTCGAGGTAGGGCGCCGTCTCGGGCCACACCGTCTGCGCCTCACGCAGGAAGATGTCGGCGCCGGCCGGCCCGATCCCGGGGAAGCGTCGGAGCCCCGAACGCAGCATGTCCGTATCACCGTCGGCCTCCCGGCGCAGACGCCGCAGGTCCCCGCCGTACGCGTCGAGCAGGAGCAGAGCACCGTCCCCGAGCTGGGTCGCGGTCCGCTCGTCGTACCGGCGGTAGCCGCCTTCGCCCAGCGCGTCGACACGCTCCTGCCACGTGGCGTCGGCCATACGGCGCGGTGTGCGCAGCCGGTGCGAGAAGAGCGCCTGCGCCGAGGCCACCGCGACCTGCGCACGGATCCGAGCACTCAGCAGGAGACTCAGCACGAGCAACTGGTACAGGGGCTGAGGGGTGTCCCGTAGGCGGATCCCCGCCTCCGCCGCGTACGTGGTGCCGTGCCGTTCCAGCAGCATGTCCAGCGTGCGGCGTGTGCTCATGTGAACCCGAAGACGCGTGCGATGAAGTACCCCGCGACGACGGCCGAGCCCAACAGCACCAGGGTTGCCCAGAGGGCGGGGTGTTCCCAGATCCCTCCGTCGGCGCGCTCTACGTGTGCTTCGCTTATGCAGCCCTCGGCGGGAGGCGTCTCCCCCGGGGGCGTGAGTGAGATAGCCATGTATCCAGCTTCTCTCCGAGCGGCCACGACCGCGAGGCCGGTGCCGATGGCGGCACGCGTACGTCCGTACGGAGTCCGACCGGTCCCTTCGGCGCTGCTGGACCGCGTAACGGGGCACCGTCAAGGAATGCCTGCAGTCACCACGCCCGAGCCCGTCGTCAAACTCGTCCAGCGCACCACCGAGCCGGCCGCGGCCCAGGTTCTGCGGTCGACGGCGGCGGCCGTCATCGCCTTCGCGGTGGCCCAGACGGCCCTCCCCGCCCCGCACCCCGCGCCTCTCACCGCACCCCTCACCGCCCTTCTCGTGGTGCAGGTGACGCTGTACGCCACGCTCACCACCGGGATCCGGCGCGTGAACGCCGTCGTCGTCGGGGTCCTGATCGCCGGCGGCTTCAGCGCCCTGGTGGGCCTGAGCTGGTGGAGTCTCGGGCTGACCATCTTCACCTCCCTGCTGATCGGAAGGCTGGTGCGGGTCAACGAGTTCGTGCCCGAGGTGGCCATCAGCGCGATGCTGGTCCTCGGTGTCTCCCAGGTCGTCGACCTGGCCTGGGAGCGCGTGCTGGAAACCCTGATCGGTGCCGGAGTCGGACTGCTCTTCAACCTCCTGCTGGCACCGCCGGTCTGGGTCGAGCCGGCGGGGGCTGCCATCGGCGGCCTGGGGGAGCGGATGGGAAAGATGTTCCGGGCCCTGGGCGAGGAGATCGGCGGCACTCACCCCGTGCCGGAGGCCGCGGCGCGTCTGCACGAAGCACGCCGCCTGGACCACGACATCGTGGACGTCGACGCGTCCCTGCGGCAGGCGGAGGAGAGCCTGATGCTCAACCCCCGCGTCAAGCAGGGACTGCTCTACCGCGTCGTCCTGCGGACCGGGCTCGACACGCTGGAGATCTGTGCCGTGGTGCTGCGCGTCCTCACCCGCACGCTGACCGACCTCGCCAAGGCACGTGAAGAGGAATCGCTCTTCCCCGCAGATGTGGCCACGGACCTCAAAGAACTGTTCCGGCACATGTCCGACGCCGTCGAAGGGTTCGCGGTGATGATCACCACGCCGATGGCCGAGAGCGGTGAGGAGGCCGAGGAACGCCTGGCCGACGCGCTCGCACGCAGTCGGGCGACGCGCGACCGCGTGGCGGGCCTGCTGCTCGAGGACGTCCAGCAACATCCCAGGCAGTGGCAGTTGCACGGTGCACTGCTCGCCGAGGTCGACCGCATCCTCGACGAACTCGACATCGACAAGCGCACGGAGCGTCTGGCCGAGGAGCTGGACCGCCGGTCGGCCGAGGCCCACGACCGCCACCCGCGGCTGCGGGAGATGTCCCGCCGGCTGCGCGGGGCGAAGCGGCCCCGGTTGCGGACCGGCGGGTGAGGGGCTCAGCCCGCCGGTCGGAGCGGCTCCTCGCCGGACCGCGTACGGCGTCGGTGGCTGGTGTCGCACCACGGGTACATCCGGCTGCGGCGGCACATGCAGACAGCCACGACGAATCGGTCGGAGGCGGCCACAG
The DNA here is from genome assembly GCF_042871445.1 of Streptomyces sp. NPDC005794. Taxonomy (NCBI): domain Bacteria; kingdom Bacillati; phylum Actinomycetota; class Actinomycetes; order Kitasatosporales; family Streptomycetaceae; genus Streptomyces; species Streptomyces sp. NPDC005794. The sequence goes on along the minus strand of NZ_JBIAIN010000016.1, from coordinate 39,407 downwards.
TGCCGTCCGCGCAGGTGACTTCCACGGGTCCTTCGACCAGAAGGGGCCCTTCGTCGCCGAGGGTGATCCGGCAGGGGCGTTCAGGCTTGTTCGGCACGGATGACCACCAGCTCCTCCTCCGTCTCTTCCCCGTCCACCAGACCCGTGTCCCGGAGCCAGCGAAGCCTGGAGCGCAGCACCGGGCCGAGGGGGACGAGGGCGCGGTCGCTGACAACGGCCCGCAGCCCGGCGTCCGAGAGACGCCGCAGAGTCACGTCGCTGTCGCACAGGCCGGAGTGCACGAGGAGGAGCCGGCCTCCGGGACGCAGCGCGGCCGGCACGGCCTCACAGACCCGGTCGAGGATCGCCCGGCCGTCGCGCCCGGCCTCCCAGGCCCGCGACGCACCGTGCCCGGGGAGCCGGCCCATGGGCGACGGCACATAGGGCGGGTTGCAGATCACCAGGTCGTAGGACCGGCCGGGCAGCGACGCGAGGAGATCGCTGCGCTGGACGGTGATACGCCGACGGTGCAGCAGAGCGTTCAGCCGGGCCGTCATCACGGCCCGCCTGGCGATGTCCACGGCCGTCACCCGCGCACCGAGCCGTGCCGCGTGCAGAGCGAGGGCGCCACTGCCGGTGCCGACGTCAAGGACCTCGGTGCCCTTGCCGATGCCTTCGTGGTCCAGCGCGGCCATGAGCAGGCGGGTGTCGTGCTGCGGTGCGTACACACCCGGGAGGGTCATCAACCGGGCGGGACGGGTGTCCTCGATCAGGTCGGTGGATGCGGACATCTGCGACTCCATTCGTCGGTTCGCCGGAGGGTGCGGATCAGGACGGTGCTTCAGGCCCGCCAGTCCGCCAGCAGCCGGTCTCCGAGCCGGTCCTCGAGACACGAGGTGGCGGTGATGCCGAACGCGATGTCGGCCGCCAGATCGGGTTCGTCCTCGAGCAGCCCGCCGATCACGTCGCGGCGTACCACCTGCTCGTGCACGGCGTCCGCTTCGACGTGTTCGGTGTAGAAGAACTCCGCCGCAGGGCCCGCGCCGGTGCGTTTCATGGCCCGGGCGAGGCGTCGCGAAGCGGGGGAGGAGGTGATCTCCACGGCGGCGAAGTGACCCACCAGCGCTCCGCGCAGCCGTCGGTGCAGTCCGAACAGCGACATCAGGTTCACCAGGGCCAGCATGGGTGCGCAGCCCTCGTCCAGGTAGCGGCCGTACGCGGTGTCGAGGCCCAGATCGGTCATGAGGTCGGCGAACAGCTGGGCGTGGACGCGGTCCGCGCGGCCGGCGCCGAACTCGTCGTACTCGATCGCCGCCATGCCGGCCTTGGCCCGCCCGCTGAGCCGGGGCAGCACCCAGGCATGCGGATCGGCCTCCTTGAGGTGGTACAGCGAACGCTGCATCGCGTAAGCGCGTAGGTGACGCAACTCGCCCCGGTCCTGGAGGAACCAGGAGACGCCGGTTCCACGGACCGGTTCCACGAGGAGGCCGTCCAGGACGTCCTCCAGGCTCGCTGTCACCGGGGCGTTTTGCCGCAGAGCATCGAGGAAGCGGTCCTCCAACGCGGCGCGCACCGCGAGCAGCGACGGATCCCACTCCAGCTCCGGGCGTACGCCGGTGAACCCGCGGTAGTGCATTTCGTAGCAGACGTACAGGGCGAGCTGCAGATCGTCGCCGTACGGCTCGGCGGCCCGGGCAGCGTCCGGATCCGGCAGGGGGCCGTCGTCCCGCAGGAACCCGGTCACCCCTGCGGAGAGCACTCCGCGGGGTCGCGGAAGGGAAGGACCTGTGTGACGTGACATGGGTTTCCTCCTGCCCCGGCATGCCCCGGAGTCACATGGACAACCGTGATCGACTGTACGCCGAACGGCCTCGAACGGCCTTTTCTCGCGACGCACCCCGGTATGGGCCTACGAGCACGGCCCCTCGCTCGTCCAGTCCAGGAGCCGTTCCACGGGCCACGTCGTGACGACACGGTCCGCGGGGACCCCGCACTCCTCCGCCCGCGCACAGCCGTAGAGCTGCCAGTCCAGCTGTCCCGGAGCATGCGCGTCGGTGTCGATCGAGAGCAGAGCACCCGACGCGACCGCATGCCGGAGCAGACGCCGTGGTGGATCGAGCCGCTCCGGGCGGCAGTTGATCTCCACCGCCGTCCCGGCCTCGGCACAGGCCGCGAACACCCGATCGGCGTCGAAGTCCGACTCGGGCCGCTTCTTCCCACCGAGGAGACGGCCCGTGCAGTGCCCCAGGATGTCCGCGTGCGGATTGCGTACGGCGGTGAGCATCCGCTCCGTCATCGCCCGCGCGTCCATGCGCAGCTTCGAATGGACCGAGACGACCACCACATCGAGCCGTTCCAGCACCTCGGGGACCTGGTCGAGTGATCCGTCGTCGAGGATGTCGCATTCGATCCCTGTGAGCAGACGGAAGGGCGCCCACCGCTCGTTGAGCTCCGCCACGACGGACAGCTGATCGAGGAGACGCTCGGTCGAGAGCCCGTTGGCCACGGTCAGCCTGGGGGAGTGGTCCGTGAGTACCGCCCATTCGTGGCCGAGTCCGATCGCCGTCCGGCCCATCTCCGCGATCGGGCTGCCCCCGTCGGACCAGTCCGAGTGCAGATGGCAGTCACCGCGGAGGGCGGCGAGGAGCGCCTCCCCGCCCGAGGCCAACGGCGCCGACGCCTCTTGCTCCAGCGCTTCGAGATACCCGGGCGTCGCGCCCCCCACGGCCTCACGGATCACCTTGGCCGTCTTCGGCCCGATGCCACGCACCGTCTCCAGCGAACCGTGCGCCACCCGCTCGGCGACCTCCTCCCCGCCCATGGAGCCGATCGCCTCCGCCGCCCTGCGGAAGGCCTTCACCCGGTACGTCGCTGCCTGCGACCGCTCCAGGAGGAAAGCGATCCGTCGCAGGGCGTCTGCCGGATCCATCGTCAGGGCCGCGCGGTGTGATCAGGGTGCCCCTGCGTTCGGCGGGCTTCCTTCATCTCCGCCTCGTAGAGATGGCGCCGCCCTCCCACGAGTTCCTGGCGCACCCGCTTCTCGACCTCCAGGAACGGCCGGTAGTACGTGTCGTCGTACGCCTCTACGAGCTGAAATGTCCAGCAGCCCGGGACCACGTTGCGGCCCAGGATCTCCCGCTCCACCAGATCGGCCTGCTCCGCGTGGCCACCGATCCGCAGCAGCTCGACCGCCCGGTCCAGCGTCAGGTCGGCTCCGCCCGTGAGCTGGTGGAACCCGTAGAGCTGCCCCCGGGCCCGCTCCACCGTCTCCAGTGCCTCGGTCAGCGCTCCGACCGCCTCGACGGTCGTGTCGTCAGCCCCTGATGGCCGTACGTGTTCCTCTGCGGGTCCGCTGGTGCCCTCGCTCTCATTCATGCGTACGACTGTGCCTGTGTCCCGTGCGATGCGTCCCGCCGGAACGCCGAAAGGGTGAGTGCGTCCGCCCGCATCCCCGCTCGCTCGTCGAGTTTCGGGATGCGCCGGAACCGATCCTGACCAGACTTGGTTCCATGGCAGAGAACAGGCGTGCCCGCTCCGGGCACACAGCGAAAACGGCAGCCCCCCGCTCCTCGTCCCGGCGCGGCCCCGAGGATGCTGCCCGCGCTGCCTGCGAAAGCTTGGAACGACTGATCTGCCACCCCGCGGAGGGGGTCTCGGCGGTGCGACGACACGACGACGGATGGTGCGTCGTCGTTGACGTACTCGAAGTACCCCGCATCCCGGACACCACGAGCCTGCTGGCCTCCTACGAGGTGCAGATCGATGAGCGGGGCGAACTCATGGAGTACAGCAGGGTCCGTCGCTACCGGCGTGGCTCCGCCGACGAATGACCGTTTCTTTTCGCCTCTCATCCGGAAGGACGCTCCATGACCACGACCATGTACGCCGACGAAGTCGCCCCGTGCCCGCCGAGGGCCGGCACGCTCTACGACGTTCTGGAACTCATCCTCGACCGCGGCATGGTCATCGACGTGTTCATCCGGGTGTCGCTGGTCGGCATCGAGATCCTGAAGATAGACGCGCGCATCGTCGTCGCGAGTGTGGACACCTACCTGCGCTTCGCCGAGGCGTGCAACCGGCTCGATCTGGAGCGTGACTCGGGCAGTACCACCATCCCCGAACTGCTCGGCGGGCGCGCCGCCAAGGCGGTCGGCAAGCGCAAGGTTCGCAAAGCGGCGGAGTCCGTCGGTGACACCGTTCGCAAGGCGGTGGGGCCCGGCGACGACGAGGACGACTACGAGGAGGAGCGGGAAGCGCGGCCGAAGAAGCGCCGGGCACCCGCACGCGACGGTGCGGCGAGCCGACGCCGCCACGCGGAGGCGTGAGCCGTGACCACGAACGGAGTGTACGTGTACGCGGTCATCCCGGCAGGTGAAGCTCTCCCAACCGACGCGGTCGGCGTGGGCAGTCCCCCGGCCGCGCTACGGCTGGCCGATGAGGAGCGGGTTTCCGCAGTCGTGAGCGAAGCACCATCACAACTGCGCGCCAGGCGACGGGATCTGATGGCACATCAAGAAACCCTGCTGCGCCTCGCCGGCAGGGGCCCCGTGCTGCCCATGCGCTTCGGGACGATCGCACCGGACGAGGAGTCGGTACGTGCCCAGCTGGCGGGATCGCAGGCGGAGTACCTTGCCACGCTGAAGCGTCTGGACGGCGGCGTCGAGATCAATCTCAAGGCGCTCCCCGCCCAGGACGCGCTCGCGGCCGTCGTCGCCGAGGAGAAGAACGTACGACGCCTGCGCGAGGCGGTTCGCATGCGTCCTGACTACGAGGCGAACGTCAGGCTCGGTGAGGCCGTGGCCACGGCGCTGTCACGCCGGGCGGCCGACGCGGGGAAGAAGATCCTTCACACGCTCACACCCATGGCGCGTGCGGTGGCCGCCGGGCCGGAGGTTCATGGCTGCGCGCTCAACGTGTCGTTCCTCGTCGACCGGCACGAGAGCGACACCTTCCGGGCGACGGCGCAGCGGTTCGCCGACACGCATCGCCAACACGTGGAGCTCCGAGTCGCGGGGCCACTGCCTTGCTACAGCTTCGTTCACTCCCGCAGTTTCCGGACATCGGTCGCTGGGGGCTGACATGGGGCTGTTCACCGGCCTGCTCCTCCTGCCCCTGGCCCCGGTGCGCGGTGTCATCTGGGTGGCGGAAAAGGTGAACGACGCGGCCGACCGCGAATTGAACGACCCGGGCCTGATCCGGTCCCGGCTCGCCGCACTCAACCAGGAGCTCGAGGACGGCAACGTCAGTTTGGAGCAGTTCGAACGGGAAGAGGAGGAGCTGCTGGACCGGCTCCATGCCGGAGAAGTGCGCTCCGCACCGAACCATCGAAGGTGACTCACTCATGGAAGATCAGACAAAGGTGACGCTCGCGGCGGCCGTGGTAGGCGGATACGTGCTGGGCCGCACGAAGAAGGGCCGCCTGGCCCTCTCCGTGGCGACATATCTGGCAGGCAGGCGCTTTGGCCTGGAACCACGCCAGCTCGCCGCCGAAGGTGTGCGCCGACTGGGCGAGATGCCGCAATTCGCAGAACTTCAGAACCAGTTGAAGGGCGAAGTCCTCGAATCAGGCAAGAAGGCGTTGACGGCTGCGGCGGACCGTGGCATGAACTCGCTGGCCGACGCCATCAGCGACCGGACGGCGCGGCTGGGGGAGCCTGACGAGGAAGACGAGGAAGACGAGCAGTACGAAGGCGAGTACGACGACGAGGACGAGGAGTACGACGAGGACGAGGAACCCGAGGGCGACGAAGAAGACGAAGAAGACGAAGAAGACGAAGAAGACGAAGGGGGCGGAGTCGAGGAAGAAGACGAGGAGCCGGAAGAGCCGCGATCGAGCGCTCGCCGGTCCGGCAAGAAGGCAGCGGCGAAGAAGGCAGCAGCCAAGAAGGCACCTGAGAAGAAGTCCACAGCCAAACCCACAGCGAAGAAGTCCTCCGCCGCCAAGAAGGCCGCTGCGAAGAAGACCGCAGCGAAGAAAACGTCACCGGCCAAGAAGAAGTCGGCACCCGTCAAGAAGTCGGCACCGGCGAAAAAGTCCGCCGCCCGCAAATCGCCTGCCAAGAAGTCGGCACCGGCCAAGAAGTCACCGGCCCGGAAGACTGGTTCGGCCAAGAAGACGACGTCATCGAAGCGAGCCGCGTCCCAGCGCGGCGAACGGCGGAGGTAGGCAGCCATGGCCAGGACGGACAAGGAAGAACCCGAGGCGGAAGAGTCGGGCCTGGACCGCCTTCGCGGGGAAGTATCGAACTTTTTGGGCGCACAGACGGAGAAGCTCGCTCAGAAAGCCGGCGACAAGCTGACCGGTCTCACGGGGCAGCTCACCGACATCGCCGAAAACGGCGGTTCGCTGCCATCAATTGCCTCTCGTGTCCTCCAGGGCGAATCCCCGGTCAAGGCCTTCGTCGCGGACAAGGCCGGAAGTGTCAAAGACAAAGTCGTGGACAAGGCCAAGGACGCGTTCGGGGGTGGCGGGAAGGGCAAGGGGAAGCCAGGCGGCGGCAAGTCCATGAACATCATCGAGGTCCTTGATGTGGGAGTGCCCCTGCGTACCGCGTACGACCACTGGACGCGGTACGACGAGTTCAGCGGCTTCACCAAAGGAGTGCAGAGCGTCTCGATGGACGAGGAGGTGTCGAGCGACTGGAAGGTCAAGATCGGCCCTTCCTCGCGCGGTTTCAAAGCGACGGTGCAGGAACAGGTACCCGACGACCGCATTGTCTGGACCTCCGAGGGAGCCAAAGGATCCACACGTGGTTGCGTCAGTTTCCATGAACTGGCGCCGAGCCTCACCCGGATCGTTCTGGTGGTGGAGTACTACCCTTCGGGATTCTTCGAGAAGACGGGGAACCTGTGGCGCGTGCAGGGCCGCCGCATGCGCCTCGACTTCAAACTCTTCCAGAAGTTCGTCACGCTCACCGACGAGGAGCCCGAGGGGTGGCGCGGCGAAATCCGCGACGGGGAAGTCGTCGTGTCGCACGAGGAGGCAATGGAGAACGAGGAAACGGAGAGCGAAGAACAGGACGGGGCCGACTACGAGGGAGGCGAAGAGCCCGAGGACGAGGAGGAAGACGAGGAGGAAGACGAGGAGGAAGAGGAGCCTGAGGGCGACGAGGAGTACGAAGAAGAGCCCGAAGAGGAGTACGAGGAGGAAGAGGAGCCCGAGGACGAGGAGGAAGACGAGGAGCCCGAAGACGAGGAGGAGTACGAGGAGGACGAAGAGGAAGCCGCGCCCAGGATTCGACGCGGACGGAGGGCGTCAAAGTGACCGATCTCGACCTCGGGCCAGATGCGTACCCCGTGCCGGGGCCGCAGAACACCAACCTCGCCGACATCCTCGAACGCGTCCTCGACAAGGGCATTGTCATCGCGGGTGACATCAAGATCGACCTGCTCGACATCGAGTTGCTCACCATCCGGCTCCGCCTGTTCGTGGCATCCGTGGACACCGCGAAGAAGGCGGGAATCGACTGGTGGGAGACGGACCCCGCACTGAGTTCGCGCGCTGCCCGTAATTGCCTCCTGGACGAGAACCGTGAACTGCGCGAGCGTCTGGAGGCGCTCGAATCGAAGACGGACGATACGTCGGAACAACTGATGAGTAAGGGGACGTGAACCACGTGACGGAGCGGGGAATCGAGCGGACCGCGGAGGAATGCGCCCTCTACGTGTTCGCGGTGTGCCAGGCGCCGGATCCGGCAGCGTTCGTGGGCCTGCGGGGCGTCGTGGAGTGCGAACCCTTGCGCCGACTGCGGTTCGGTGAGCTGACCGCGATCGTGCAGACCGTCCGGGCGGCCGACTTCACGGACGAGGTGTGGAACGCCCGGATGTCCGACCGGGACGAGCTCGAACGATACGCACGCGCGCACCACGACGTGGTCTCGGCAGCCGCCGCGTCCCGCCCCACCGTCCCTCTCCCGATGGCGACGCTTTACCACGATGAGGAGCGAGCCCGGACGGCGCTCCTCGATGAGACCGGGCGCTTCCGCGCCGCGCTGGAGCGCATCGCGGGCCATGACGAGTGGGGTGTGAAGGTCTACGCGGCCGAAGCCCCGGCTCCGGACCCGACGCCCGCTGCCCTTCGCCCGGCGGAGACGCCGGCCGCACGCTCGCGCCCCGCCCCCGGAGCCGGCCTCGCCTATCTGGAGCGCAAGCGCGGCGTGCAGGCGCGGCGCGAACGACGGCACGAAGACGCGCTCCGGGTCGCCGAGGCCGTGGACGCCTCCTTCCGGGCGGTCGCCGCCGCGGGACGCAGGCTGCGCCTGCACGCGTCCGAGCCGTCCGAGAAGGGCCGCGTCCAGGTGCTCAATGCCACCTACCTGGTAGGGGAGCACCGGAAGGCCGAGCTGGGGGAACTGATCCGGACATTGCGGGACTCGACCCGTGCGCAGATCGATGTCTCCGGACCTTGGGTGCCGTACTCCTTCGTCGGCGAGGTGTAGACATGCAACGCGAAGTGGTGCCGTGGGACAGTCCCGAGCCCTTGACCGGCCCCATCGGAGTGCCGCTCGTCGATCTGCTGGACCGGGTGCTGGCGACGGGAGTGGTGATCAGCGGTGACCTTGTGATCGCGATCGCGGACGTTCCGCTCGTGCGGCTGTCACTGAATGCCTTGCTCTCCTCCGTCAACGAACGCGTCCCGGCCCCCTGGGTGGACGGAGGCCCGCTGTGACGTCCTCACGACTCGATGTCGACTCCGACCGGTTGGGGCGGGACCTCGTAGCGCTTGTGCTGACCGTGGTGGAACTGCTGCGCCAGCTCATGGAGCGCCAGGCCATCCGCCGTATCGATCAAGGAGACCTCACCGACAGCCAAGTGGACGAGATCGGGACCACGCTGATGCTGCTTGACCAGCGGATGGCGGAACTCTGCGAGCAGCACGGAGTGCGTCCCGAGGACCTCAACCTGGACCTCGGCCCGCTGGGTACCCTGCTGCCCCGCGATTGACAGGCCGCCGCTCGCCGCTGCCGACCGTTCACGTCGAGAAGCGGTGATGGACATATGGGCATGACGCCAGTCGAGGCATATGCTCATTTATGCGCATACTCTTCGCGTGAGGGTGGAGTGACCGGAGGCAGTCATGATCATCATCGGAGCCATTCTTCTCATCCTCGGCCTGGTGACCGGCCTCGGTGTCCTCTGGACCATCGGGATCGTTCTGCTGGTGATCGGGGTCGCCTTGTGGCTCCTCGGGGCCGTGGGGCATGCGGTCGGAGGCCGTCGCCACTACTGGTGACATCGCGCCGGCATGTTTGACGAGGGGGTGGCGGGGCAAAGCCCCAAGAGGCGCGGGAGCGCTCCCACTCCGGTGGATCCCCCCACCTCCCCGAATGGAGATCGCACCATGATTTGTCATGATCGCGTCAATTTAGGCGGCTGGGCACTGCGCCTCGGCGGCGTGTTCGTCGCCGCACTGCTCTGCCTCCTCCCGTGGACAGGCACCGCGAGCGCCCACGGCTCCGTCGTCGACCCGGCCTCCCGGAACTACGGCTGCTGGCTGCGCTGGGGCGATGACTTCCAGAACCCGGCCATGGCGCAGGAAGACCCCATGTGCTGGCAGGCGTGGCGGGCCGACCCGAACGCGATGTGGAACTGGAACGGTCTGTACCGCAACGGCTCCGGCGGCAACTTCCCGGCTGCCGTACCCGACGGCCAGCTGTGCAGCGGCGGCCGGGCGGAGAGCGGGCGGTACAACTCCCTCGACACGGTGGGTGCGTGGAAGACCACGGACATCACCGGTGACTTCACCGTGAAGCTGTACGACCAGGCGAGCCATGGCGCCGACTATTTCCAAGTGTACGTAACCCGCCAGGGCTTCGACCCCGCCACGGAGGCGCTGACGTGGGGAGACCTCCAGCTGGTCACCGAGACCGGCAGCTACGCGCCCAGTCAGAACTACGAGATCCCGGTGAGCACGTCGGGGCTCAGCGGCAGGCACGTGGTCTACACGATCTGGCAGGCGTCGCACATGGACCAGACGTACTTCCTGTGCAGTGACGTGAACTTCACCTGAGCCCGGCCTCCTGGCCCCGCCGGGCCGCTCATGTCCGGCGGGGTGCCCGGAGGGCCGCGCGTCCGGGAATCCGTGCGTCTGTCGCGTGATCGATTGGCGGACCTGTCCGGCGCGACCTACCGTCGATGAGTGAGCGTTTCCGTTCACCGCCGACCCATACGGCACTGAGTTTCATGACCGGATCCCGAGCGAAGTCCGCGCCTGTTGCCGCATCCCCGGAGCGGGGCCGAGGCAAGGGGATCGCCCTGCTCGTCATCGCCTCGTGCCAGCTGATGGTGGTTCTCGACATCACCATCGTGAACATCGCTCTGCCGCACATCCAGACATCACTCGGCTTCTCGACCGAGAGTCTGTCGTGGGTGATCAACGCCTACACCCTGACCTTCGGCGGGCTGCTCCTGCTCGGCGGGCGGCTGGGCGACATCCTCGGACGCCGCAGAGTCTTCGTCTTCGGCGTGCTGCTCTTCGTGCTGGCCTCGCTGCTGGGCGGCCTCTCGCAGGAATCCTGGCAACTGCTCGCGGCGCGGGCGCTGCAGGGCGTCGGAGGTGCGGTCGCCTCACCGACCGCCCTCTCCCTCATCACCACGACCTTCCGCGAAGGACCCGAGCGGAACCGGGCGTTCGGAGTGTTCGCCGCGGTGTCCGCGGGCGGCAGCGCGATCGGCCTGCTCGCCGGCGGTCTGCTGGTGGAATGGCTCGACTGGCGCTGGGTGTTCTTCGTCAATGTGCCGATCGGCCTGCTGATCGCCCTCGCGACGCCCCGCCACATCAGGGAATCCGCACGTCACCCAGGCCACTTCGACCTCCTCGGGGCCCTCACCTCCACGCTCGGCATGGTGCTGCTCGTCTACGGCTTCATCAGGGCCTCCGAGGACGGCTGGAGCGACAGCCTGACCGTCGCCGCCTTCGGCGCCGCCGTGGTGTTCCTCGTCCTCTTCCTGGCCGTCGAGCGCCGGTCGCGGCAGCCCATCACGCCCCTGCGCATGTTCCGTGACCGCAATCGTGCCGGCGCCTACGGAATGATGCTGAGCCTGGCCGCGGCGATGTTCGGCATGTTCTTCTTCCTGACCCTCTTCGTACAGAACATCCTCGACTTCAGCCCCCTACGCGCCGGGCTGGCCTTCCTGCCGGTGAGCGTGATCATCGCGATCAGTGCGGGAATCGCCTCGCAACTGCTGCCCAGATGGGGCCCCAAACCGTTCATGGTGGTGGGTGCGATCCTGGCGGCGGTCGGGCTGGGCTGGCTCACGTTGACGGATGTCAACAGCACCTACCTGGGCAGCATCCTCGGTCCCGTACTGGTCTTCGGCTTCGGCATGGGCATGCAGTTCGTCTCGCTGACGCTGATGGCGGTCTCGGGTGTGGCGCCGAAGGAGGCGGGCGCCGCGTCGGGGGTCCTCAACGCAACCCAGCAGGTGGGCGGTTCGCTGGGGCTCTCCATTCTGGTCACCGTGTTCGGTACGGCCAGCCGCAACGAGGCGACGGACCGCATACCCCGGTTCCTGGCCGAGGCGACCCCCGCCCAGCAGCTGGAGTTCCGCAGGACGGGTGAGCTCCCCGCACCGTGGGGCGACCAGGTACTGGCCTCGGGTGTTTCCAGCGCGTTCGTCGTCGCCGCCGTCTTCTCCGTGGTCGCGGCGCTGATCGCGCTGCTGGTCATCCAGGTCCGGGCCTCGGATCTGGAACGGCTGCGGGGCGGAGGGGCCATGGGACCACCCATGGCCGACGAGGACGGCGTGCCGGAGGAACGCGCGGCGGCACGTTCCCCCGGGACGGGCCACGCGGACGATGCACACGACGCCGGAGTTCCGACACGGAAACGGCGTGGAGGCGAGGGTTCCCCACCACTTGGATAAGGTTCCGTTCGCCATCAGTGTCCTTCGGGGGAGATACAAGTCAATGAGTGGTCAGCAGCATGAGCGGGGCAACGGCTCCCAGGTCTTCCAGCCGCTGGCTGGGGACGACCCCGCCACGATCGCCGGGTACCGGATCGCCGCCAAGCTCGGCGCGGGCGGGATGGGCAAGGTCTATCTGTCGTACACACCCGGCGGGCGGCCGGTCGCGATCAAGGTGATCCGCCCGGAGTTCGGCGAGGACCCGGAGTTCCGGCGACGCTTCGCCCAGGAAGTACAGTCCGCACAGCGGGTGCAGGGCCTGTTCACCGCGCCCGTGATCGACGCGGACACCGAGGGTGCGCAGCCCTGGCTGGCGACCGCGTACGTGCCCGGCCCCTCGCTCGCCGATGCCGTCGTCGCACACGGGGCTCTGCCCGTGCAGGCGGTGCTCCTGCTGATCGCGGGCATGGCCGAGGCGCTCCACGTGATCCACGGCGCCGGCATCGTGCACCGGGACCTGAAACCGTCCAACGTGCTGCTCGCGGCCGACGGGCCCCGGGTCATCGACTTCGGCATCGCCTACGCGGCCGACGCGACCTCTCTCACCGGCAGTGGGGTGACCATCGGCACGCCGTCGTTCATGGCGCCCGAACAGGCAGCCGGGCACAAGGTGACCCCGGCCACCGACATCTTCGCTCTCGGCCAGGTGGCGGCGTACGCGGCGACGGGCACCCCTGCCTTCGGCGAAGGGACCTCGCACGGGGTGCTCTACCGGATCGTGCACGAGGAACCGGATCTCACCGGGGTTCCGGAGCGGCTGACGGAGCTCGTCACCCGCTGCCTCACGAAGGACCCCGCCGGCAGGCCGTCGATCGCCGAGATCATCGAACTGTGCCGGACCGCGAACGCGGAGACGGTGCTGCGCCGCCCCGAGGACTGGCTTCCCGCGCCGGTGGCCGCCGACATCACCGTACGCATGGCGGCTCCCGCGCCCGTCCAGACCCCGCCGCCTCCGGCCGCCGCCCCCACTGCCGTCCCGGGTGTGGCGTACTCACCCACCGCGCCGGCGGCCCCGGCCACTCCGCCCCCGGCCACTCCGCCCCCAGGGTTCGGGCCGCCGCAGTCCTACCGTCCCCAGCAGTCGCCCTACCCCGCACAACCGGCCGGGGTGCAGGGTCATGCCTACGCACCCACACAGCACCCTTCGAACGCACAGCCGTATCCCGGGCCCGGGCGCCCCGTGACCGTCCCCATGAACCAGGCCACCGCGCCGAGGAAGAGCTCAGGACAGCGGACCCTGTTCATCGCCCTCGCGGCCGCGCTGGTCTTCGGTGTCGCGGGCGGTGGCACGGCGTATCTGCTGACCAAGGACGACGGGAAGCAGACGCAGGGCCACGGCGCGCCCCGGGGCGGTCAGGAGGCGGGCACGGGCGGGACACCGGACCCGGACGCGGAGCCGGCGGCCACGTCGGACGACGTGGCCGAGGTCAAGCCCGACCCGGAGCCCGCCGAGTACAACGGCATCAACCTCACCGCCGGCTACCACCTGACGCTCGCGGACGAGGACGTACGGCCCCAGGAGGGCGAGGACGCCGGGTACGAACTCTCCTACGACACAGGCGGATACCTCGACGCGGAGAGCACCGACGGGAAGCTGGTGCTGCTCGACCCGTCGCAGGAGGGTTCGCTCGAGGCCTGCCGTGCGGACACCAGGTTCACGGAGAACGTCCCCACCGAGAAGCTGTCGAAGGGCCGTCAGGTCTGCGTGATCACGGGTACGGGCCACATGGGGCTCGTGACGGTGCAGGGCTTCTCGGCCGAGGACTCGCCGAGCAAGTACATGACCCTGGACCTGACGGTCTGGCGCAACGCGGCGGGCTGAGACGGTCGCCACCGGCCTCCGGCGGGCGGTGGAGGAGCTGCGGCCTCCCCCACCGCCCGCCGCGAGGCGGGTCTCAGACCAGATTGACGAGGCGGATGTAGCGCACCCAGTCCCAGTGGACCCCGGGGTCGGTGTGGTCGCTGCCCGGCACCTCATGATGGCCGATGATGTGTGCGCGGTCCTTGGGCAGGCCGTAGCGGTCGCAGATGCCCGCAGTGAGCCTCGCGGACCGCTCGTACATCGTGTGGGTGAAGTACGCGGGCTGGTCGACCCAGCCCTCGTGCTCGATACCGATGCTCCGGGTGTTGTAATCCCAATTGCCCGCGTGCCAGGCGATGTCCCGCTCCCGCACGCACTGGCCCACGAAACCGTCCCCCGACCGCACCACATAGTGGGCGGACACCTGTTTGGCCGGATTCTGGAAGATGTCGATCGTCTGGGTGAACGTCTGCTGGGCGACGTGGATGATGACGAAGTCGACCGGATATGCCGAAGGGCGGGCCGACGGTGTGTAGTTCGACGTGGATGCCGGATACCACTGCGCCCCGGGGTGGTCCGTGTCGGCCGTGGGGACGGCCACGGCCCGGACGGACGACGGGAGGAGCGCCGCGGCGGCGGTGACCGCGGCGCCCTGAAGTATCCGTCTGCGCTGCATCGGCACTCCTGTGCGTGGGACGTCGTTCAGATCCACGGCAGAACACGCTCCGCCCCGCCGTACGGTTCCGCGCGAGCGAACACAGTACGCGACGAACGAACCTCCCCGGCCCTCAGGAACCGGACGGGGCTCCGGCCAGTGCGGCCGCCGGATCGTCCTCCGCCGGCCCGGCCGGCACCCACCGTCCCCGTTCCTTGGCGTACGGCCACCACCGCCCGTCGCGCCCGTACCGCAGCTGTGCGGCGGAACCGGCCACGGTCCAGCGGTTGCCGGCGGCCCGGAGCTGCGGGCCCTCGGCCTCCTCCCACGCCACGGCGAGCTGTGCCCGCGCGCGGGCGAGATCGTCAGGGCAGGGCAGCCATTCCTCGTCGTACACCGCCAGCGCGGCCGTCCCGCCGAACCGCCAGGCCAGCACCGCGACTTCGAGCCCGGCAGCCCCGCGTCCGGACGCCGTGCCGAGGCGCGCCGTGAGCCGGGCGTCGGGCCGGCCGTCGGCAGCCAGCCGCACGGCGTCCTGCTCCGGCGTCAACCCGGCTGCCGGCGGGTGCTGGTCGTGGCCCGCGGCGAGTGCCTCCGCCAGCATCGCGAACGCCCGTACGGCGCTGTCCGCGGCCAGGAACTCCAGAGCCGAGGGGTCGACACCCGCAGCCGGATCAGTCTCCGTGTCGAGCGACGGCGGCAGCCCCGGCTCCGCCGGCAGGGGCGGGGGAGGGGGCAGCGGCGGCAGGATGTCCCGCGCCGCGTACGCCTCGTCGGCCCGCACCCCCCGTGAGTCCGGCTCACCGGCCCGATCCTCCGCCGGCTCCTGGCCACCCGCCCCACGGACCGCACGAGCGGCACTGCGCACCTGCAACTCGTCGAGCAGCCGTTGCTCGTCGCGCCCACGCAACAGCAGCAGCACGAACGGATCCTGGTCGAGCAACCGCGCGACCTGATAGCACAGGGCACCCGAATGCGGGCAGTGGTCCCAGGCCTCACAGCTGCACTCCGGCTCCAGGTCCCCGATTCCCGGCAGCAGATCGAGACCGGCGGCGGCCGCGTCCTCCACCAGATGCGGCGGCATCTCACGATCGAGCAGGGCGGCGATGTGCCCGGACCGTTCGGACGCCATGTCCAGGAAGCGGTCCCACTCCTCCTCGCTCAGCTCCTGGAGCAGCACATCACTGCGGTACGCCGTGGAGTCGCGGTCCTGTACGACCGCGGTGAGCCGGCCGGGCCGGACGGACACCGCGCCGACCCTGCCCTCGCGGGCCAGCCTCCGCCCCTTCTTGAGCTGCTGACCGTCGAGCGCCGTGTCCTCCAGCGCCTTCAGCCAGGCCCGCCCCCACCAGGACGACGCGAAGCCGCGGCCCTGTGCGGGAGGAAGCGCGGCAAACGTACGTTCCGGCTCGTGACCCTCGTTCATCGTGCGCCCCCTCGCAGTTCGACCAGTTCGGCCAGTTCCGCGTCACTCAGTTCCGTCAGCGCTGCCTCGCCGCTGCCGAGCACCGCGTCCGCGAGCCCTTGCTTCCGGGCCAGCATGGCGGCGATCCGGTCCTCGATGGTGCCCTCGGCGATCAGCCGGTGCACCTGCACCGGCTGGGTCTGCCCGATCCGGTACGCACGGTCGGTGGCCTGCGCCTCGACGGCCGGATTCCACCAGCGGTCGAAGTGCACGACATGGCCTGCCCGGGTGAGGTTGAGCCCCGTACCGGCCGCCTTGAGCGACAGCAGGAACACCGGGGAATCGCCCGCCTGGAAACGGTTCACCATGGCCTCCCGCTCGGCGACCGGGGTGCCGCCGTGCAGGAACTGGGTGCGTACGCCGCGCGCCGCCAGATGCTGTTCCAGCAGCCGTGCCATTCGTACGTACTGGGTGAACACCAGCACGCTCGCGCCCTCGGCGAGGATCGTGTCGAGCAGCTCGTCCAGCAGCTCCACCTTCCCCGAACGGCCCACGATCCGGGGCTGTTCCTCCTTCAGGTACTGCGCCGGGTGGTTGCAGATCTGCTTGAGTGCCGTCAGCAGCTTCACGACCAGCCCGCGCCGTGCGAAACCGTCCGCGTCGGAGATCTCGTCGAGTGTCTCGCGTACCACCGCCTCGTACAGACCGGTCTGCTCCGCCGTGAGCGACACGGCGCGGTCGGTCTCCGTCTTCGGCGGGAGCTCAGGTGCGATGCCGGGGTCGGACTTGCGGCGCCGCAGAAGGAACGGGCGGACCAGCGAGGCGAGCCGCTCGGCCGCGGCGGGGTCGTTGCCCCCCTCCACCGCGCTCGCGTAGCGGGTGCGGAACGTGCCGAGCCGCCCGAGCAGTCCGGGGGTGGTCCAGTCGAGGATGGCCCACAGCTCGGAGAGGTTGTTCTCCACCGGTGTACCGGTGAGGGCGACGCGGGCCCGCCCACCGATGGTGCGCAGTTGCCTGGCGGTCGCCGAGTGCGGGTTCTTGACGTGCTGTGCCTCGTCGGCGACGACCATGCCCCAGGACGCCTGCGCCAGCCGGGCCGCGTCCAGACGCATCGTGCCGTACGTGGTGAGGACGAACTCGCCGTCCGCCAGGCCCTCCAGCGAGCGCGACCCGCCGTGGAAGCGGCGTACCGGTGTACCCGGGGCGAATTTTTCGATCTCCCGCTGCCAGTTGCCCATCAGCGAGGTGGGGCACGCCACGAGAGTGGGCCCCGCAGCCGCTTCGATCCCCTGCCGGTGCAGATGGAGAGAGATCAGCGTGATCGTCTTGCCGAGTCCCATGTCGTCGGCGAGGCAGCAGCCGAGGCCGAGCGAGGTCATGGTGTGCAGCCAGTTCAGGCCACGCAGCTGGTAATCGCGCAGACTCGCCTCGAGCGTGTCCGGCTGTCCGACCGTCCGGTCACCCGACTCCGGATCGGCGATCCGCTCGCGCAGCCGCTCGAGCCAGCCCGTCGCGGCCACTTCCACGCGGCGTCCGTCGATTTCGGCGGCCCCGGTCAGCACGGCCCCCAACGCGTCGATGGGGGTGACCTTGCGGTCCCGGGTCTCGCGGGCGCGCCTGGCGTCCTCCGGGTCGATGAGCACCCACTGGTCGCGCAGTCTGACCAGGGGTCTGCCGGCCTCGGCCAGCCGGTCGAGCTCCGCCCGGCTCAGCTTCCTGTCGCCCAGCGCGAACCGCCAGTCGAAGGACAGCAGCGCCTCCGGCGACAGGAACGACGGGGTGTCCTCTCCGGTTCGCGCCCTGGTCCCGGCACCGTCGTCATCCGGCCCGATCACGGCGCGCGCGGTGAGCTTCCGCGCCAGTTCCTTCGGCCAGTGAACCTGGACGCCCGTCGTGGCGAGCGCCCGGGCCGCCGGGCCGAGCAGCTCCGCGATCTCTTCGTCGGCGGGCTCGACCGCGTCCGGAACCGCGGCCGAGAGGAGGGGAGCCAGCGGAGGCCAGGCGCGGGCGGCGCGGCGCAGAGCGAGCAGTGCGTCCATGCGGGCGCGCGGACCGAACAGCGACGCGGCGGGGGAGCGGTCGGCCCATACATCCGCCGCGTCGGCGACCAGAGCGGGGTCCTGGACGCTGTGGATCTGCAGGACCGCACGGAAGGAGGGGGCGCGGCCGGCATCGGACCCGGGTTCCCCCGTGGACTCCGCGCCCGTTGCGTCGCCGAGTCCCGAGACCTCGATCCGAAGGGAGAGCCGTACGCCCGCGTCGTGACCGGCCGCCACATCGGCCGCCCACGGCCGCAGTCCGGGCAGATGCTGCGCGGCCCGGGCGGCGTACGCCGGTGCGCACGTGACGAATTCGGCCGCCGGCGTACGTGGCAGTCCGTCCACCACCGCGTCGAGGAACGACCGCAGCAGCGACTCCGGCTCGGCCAGCATCACAGGACCGGCAGCGACATCGAGCGGCACCGCGTGGGAGTCGGGCGGCATGGAAGCCGCCAGCACCCGGATCCGCTCCAGATCGTCCGCGGTCAGCGGGCCGGCACGCCAGGCGTCGCGGTCCGTGGTACTCAGCCCGGGCAGCAGCAGCCCGCGCGCGACGAGTTGGAGCGCGAGAACCCCGGCAGCGCCCCAGAAGGCCGCAGAGGGAGAGGCATGGATGTCCGCCCGCGCCCGTGTCAGAACCGGCAGCGCGTCCCTCACGGGCAGGTGCAACGCCGGGACCACGTAGGGGCGGACGTCGCTTCCGACGACCGTCAGATCCTTCGGACTCCCTGGATCGCAGGGAGGGGTGCTACCGTCCGCATTCCAGAACGCGATCAGGCCGGTACGGGCCGGATCCGCGGGGAGGAAGACTGCGGAACAGCGGGACAGTTCAGAGTTCTCGTTGAGCGTTGCCGCAGGGAGCCTGTGCACAGCGATGTCAGATTCCTCAAATTTGACTAGTGAGCCCGGGGTCGCCGAGGGTACCTCACCCACGGCCCGTCCCGGGAGAAACGCACAGTGACCCATATCACTCGTTTCTGCCTTCTGAAGCTTGGGGTGCAGCCCGCACCACCACCGGACAGGGGGGCTTCCCCCCGTACGGCCGGGGTGATGGCGCCATGGCTGCCGCAGGCCCGCCATCCGTACGTTTGACGAGGTCAGCGCAGATGCCCAGAAACCGGAGACGTCATGCCCCAAGCGGTAGCAGCCACCGTTGCGCAACAGTCACGCGACGGATCGGAGGGCCCGGCGGGCCCTCCGGCTCCCGGAAGTGATTTCGCACCGCTCCTGAAAGCCGTCAAGGGGCAGGGGCTCCTGGACCGGCGCACCGGCTGGTACGCGGCCGGGATCGCCGCCAACCTGGTCGCGCTCGGAGTGGTGATCACCGGCATGGTGCTCCTCGGTGACTCCTGGTGGAATCTGTTCCTCGCCCTGCCGCTGGCCATCCTGTGGACCCGGACCGCGTTCTTCGGCCACGACGCGGGCCACGCCCAGATATCCGGCGACCGCAAGGCCGGCCGGATCGTCGGCCTCGTGCACGCCAATCTGCTCCTCGGTATGAACGAGGCCTGGTGGAACGACAAGCACGTACGCCACCATGCCAACCCGAACCACATAGACAAGGATCCCGACGTCGGTGTCGGCGCGCTGGTGTGGACCCAGAAGCAGGCCGCCCAGCGCGAGGGTTTCGCCCGCTGGCTGACCCGGAACCAGGCGCGGCTCTTCTTCCCGATGCTGCTCCTCGAAGGCATCGCCCTCAAGATCTACGGTTTCCAGTTCCTGCGGCGGCAGCCCGTCCGTGAACGCGCGCTGTCCGGCCTTCTGTTGACCGGACACCTTGCGCTGTACGCCACGCTGCTCCTGACCGTCATGTCTCCGGGCAAGGCCGTCGTCTTTGCCCTGGTGCACCACGCGCTGTTCGGTCTCCACCTGGGCATGGCCTTCGCGCCGAACCACAAGGGCATGGAGATGCCCGACCCCGACGGTGACCGCTGGGGCCACCTGCAGCGCCAGGTCCTCACGTCGCGCAACGTACGGGGCGCAGTCCTCACCGACTGGTTCCTCGGCGGCCTCAACTACCAGATCGAGCACCACCTCTTCCCGAGCATGCCCCGCCCTCATCTGCGTCTGGCACAGCCGCTGGTGAAGGCGCACTGCGCGTCGATCGGGATGCCGTACGCGGAGACAGGCATCATCGAGTCCTACCGGCAGGCCCTGCAGCACATGCACGAGGTCGGCGAGCCGCTCCGGTAGACCGCTGTCGAGTCTGTGCCGCGCAGGCGGAACCTACAGCGGCGCACAGGCGTTCTCTCACCAGGAGCGGCTCCGGCCGCGGAGGAGGCACGGATCATGTCGAACGGTGCAAAGATCGCCATCGGGGGAGTCGTAGCGGCAGTCGTCCTGATTCCGTTCATCGGATTCTGGTGGTCGCTGCTGGTTCTCATCGGCGTGCCCGTGGTGGGGTACCTCATGCTCGACCCGTCACAGAGGCGCAGGCTCCGCAGGATCAGTCGTAAGGAGATCGGACGCTGAACGGCACAGTCACCGCGGTGAGCAGCGACGGCGTGTATTCCTTCACCAAGCCGAACAGGGACAGCGTCACGCTCCTGGCCGGACTCGGTGTGGAGGGTGACATCCACTCCGGTGTCACGGTGAAGCACCGCTCCCGCGTCGCCCAGGACCCGACACAGCCCAATCTGCGTCAGGTCCACCTCATCCACCAGGAACTCTTCGCCGAGCTCAGGGACGCGGGATTCGAGGTCTCCCCGGGTGACCTCGGGGAGAACATCACCACCAGTGGGATCGGTCTCCTGTCCCTTCCCGTGGGCACTCTGCTCCACCTCGGCGACGAGGCCGTCGTCGAGGTGACAGGCCTGCGGAACCCGTGCCTGCAGATCGACAACTTCCAGGACGGACTGCTCAAGCAGGTCGTCGGCCGCGCGGACGACGGAACCGTTGTCCGTAAGGCCGGAATCATGGGCGTCGTCACGACGGGCGGGGTGGTGCGGCCCGGTGACCTGGTCAAGGCCGAGCTGCCCGCCGAGCCGCACCGTCCACTGGACCGCGTGTAGGCCGAGCGGTGCACGGCCGGTGCGGACCGCGGGGTCAGGACGGCCGGACGGCCAGTTCGTCCAGCGACTTCAGCAGGCCCGGCAGTTCCGGGCCGCGGCCGACCGGCATGACCTCGCCCGGCTCCTCGTCCAGCAGGATCAGCGCGATGTCGTCGGTCCTGGCCACCAGGGACCAGCCGGGGCCGTCGGCACGCAGCGTCCGTGCCCCGTCAGGAGCGAACGCCGAGCGGATGCGGCCGGGCGGAGGCGGAGAGCCGACATAGGCCTGGGCCGCTTCCAGTGCCCTGCGTACGCCGGGATGGTGCCCGGCTCCGACGGGCTCCGCCGTGCCGCTGTCTGCCGGGGCCCCATCGGCCCCCGGCCCGCGGGCCGGATCCTCGCCGTCGGGCGCAGGCTCCACGGACCGGCCGAACGCGGTGTCGTCTATCTGCGCGCGCCACGCGCCCCACTGCAGGGCGATCTCGTCCGCCCCGAGGCGCCTCTGGGGCGCACCCCAGGCCTCGGTATCCGGCGGGGACAGGGGCGCCCGCCCCTCACCGTCCGGGTCGGGCGACGGGTCGTGCGGCTCCGGAACACCGGGTGCGGCGACCGCCAGGGCGAGCGGCCACCCCGGGAGCGCGCAGACCACTGAATGGTCGTCGGGCGAGAGGTCGTACTCCATCCCGCAGTCCCACGAGGCGATGGCGACAGCCACCAGCGAGACGTCCTCGACGACCACCGTCCAGCGTGCTCCGCCGCTGTCCTGGCCGAGCACGAGACCGTACCCCTCGGCGTACGGCTCGAGACCGAGCACGGCGCACGCGGCCACGTAGTCGTCGCCGAGCACACTGGGGAACTGCGCGGGGGTCAGCAGCACCGCGGTCAGCACAAACAGCGCGTCGTCGTCGGCGACCGTGTCGTCCGTCCCTGCCACAGCACCCACCCTCATCCCTGATCGCTTGGTCCGTCGGCGCACCTTAACTACTCGGTAACCCTGTCGTCGAGGCCCTGACAAGCGATAACGGCCACGAACCGGACGGCGCGACTCGCCGCCAGGGCGTGTCACAGCGCCCCTCGTGTGCCGTGGTGCCGGCCTGCCCGGCGCACATAGGGTGGTGACTCCGGACGACGAGGGGACAGCATGGTGAAGCGGTTCGAACGCCTGGAGGAGATCCAGCGCCTGGACCCGGAGCGGGACTTCCTGGAGATCTACCGGTTCACCGTGTCGTACGAATTCCCCTGGGACATCACCCGCGCTCTCGAACTCGCCCTGTACCGCACCTATGCCGTCTCCAGCATCGGCCGACTGCTCGCGGAGACAGGGGAACTGACGGAACGTTCACAGAAGAGGTACGACGACACCGCACTTCTTCTCGACGCAGTCGCCGAGCACGGCTTCGACAGCGAGGCGGGCCGTACGGCCGTCCGGCGGATCAACCGGATGCACCGCAGCTACGACATCAGCAACGACGACATGCGTTATGTGCTGTGTACGTTCGTCGTCACCCCCAAGCGCTGGCTCGACACCTACGGCTGGCGCAGACTGTCCGGCCACGAACGGCGCGCCTTCGCCGCGTACTACCGCACCCTCGGCGCCCGCATGGGCATCCAGGACGTGCCGCAGACGTACGAGGACTTCGAGCGTGTCCTGGACTCCTACGAGGAGGAGCACTTCGGCTGGGACGAGGGTGCGCGCGCGGTCTCCGACGCCACCCTGGCCCTGATGGGCTCCTGGTACCCGCGCCCGCTCGCGCCAGTGGTCCGCAAGGCCAGCCTCGCGCTGCTCGACGACTCGCTGCTGCGGGCGTTCAGGTACGAGCGGCCGGGCCCCGTCGCCCGGGGACTGACCCGCGGCGCCCTGCGCCTGAGGGCTCGCGCCGTCCGGCTCCTGCCGCCGCGTTCCGTCCCGCACTACGCCCGCCAGAACCCCGAGATCAAGGGCTATCCGGACGGCTACGACGTGGCCCGGCTCGGTACGTTCCCGACGCCGGGCGCGCGGGGCTGTCCCGTCCCGCACGGGCGGCCCGCCGACGCGCCGGCCGAGTGAGCCGGAGGCGGCCTTGGGCGTCCGGAGCTGTTGGTCATGCGGGACGGGACAGCGGTTCAGCCGGTTCGCACGGCCAGCGCCAGGAATCGGCTGTCCTCGTCGGTATAGGTGTCCAGCCGCCAGCCCGTGGCTGCCAGCAGCGGCCTGAGACGGGGCTCGGCCCGGAGATCGTCGTCGGACAGGGTCCGGCCGTGCCGCGCGGCCAGCACGGCCCGCCCGACGGGGTGGAAGAGAGCGAGCCGGCCACCTGGGCGCACCACGCGCGCCAGCTCCAAGAGTCCGGCCTCCGGATGCGAGAGGTGCGGAAGCAGCCCGGCGGCGAAGACGGCGTCGAGAGCCCCGGCGCGCAGCGGCAGCCGAGCCGCATCCGCCAGCAGCAGGGCGCCGCTCGTCCCTCTTCCCGCTCGCAGGGCCGCCTCCAGCATCGCGGGTGTCAGGTCGGCCCCGAGCACCGTTCCCCCCTGGCCGACCGCCGTCCGCAGGGCCGGCAGTGCCCGTCCCGTACCGCAGCCCGCGTCGAGCACGGTGCCGTCGGGACGCAGACCGAGTTCGCCGACGGCGGCGGCATAGGCGGGGCCGTCATCGGGGAAACGGCTGTCCCATTCCGCCGCCCGCACGGAGAAGAATTCCTGGACGTGTGTGTGGTCGTCGGTCATACGGACATGATCGCCCGGTCGGCACCCGAGCGAAACGGCACGAGGCTGTGCACACGGTCGGACGTTGCCTGACCGTTCGGGGACATCCCCCCGTTTCCCAGCACCTTGCGACATGCGCCTCTGGTGAGCGCCTGACACCGCCGGGCATGTCCTCGTCCGTCACAGCGTCATCCACCGGACGCGCGCAGAGCTCGACGCGCCGCGAGTCGCGCTGACACAGATCGTCAACTGATTGATTCTCACGGGACTGGTCGCTGTCCTGGTCGTGCGTAGGGTTTCAAGAAGGCGGCAGTGCGGCATTCGCGCACGCCGTCCGCTGCCGCGCCGAGTGTTCCGGCGCCTTTACGAGAGAAGGAAACACACCCATGCGCGCCCTTGTGGTCGATCACAGCGAGGCCGGCCCCGTCCGGTTCGCCGATGTCGATGAGCCCGTGCCTTCCAGCGACGAGGCGCTGGTCGAGATACGGCACATCGGTCTCAACTTCGGAGAACTGAACTACGTGCAACAGTGGCCGGCCGGGGCTGTGCACGGTCACGACGCGGCCGGCGTCGTGGTGCGCGCCGCATCCGACGGCTCGGGGCCGCCCGAAGGCACGCGCGTCGCGCTGGGGATGTCTTCCCACGCGTGGGCGGAGCGGGTGGCGGTCAGCCCCGCCTCGCTCGGCACCGTCCCTGAGGGAGTGGATCTGGCCGACGGTGCCGCGCTGGGGATCGCCGGAGTCACCGCGCTCCGGGTGCTGCGCAAGCGTTCCCTGCTGGCGCGCGACGTCCTGGTCACCGGCGCCAGCGGGGGCGTGGGGCACTTCGCCGTCCAGTTGGCGGCGCTGGCGGGCGCGCGGGTGACGGCACTCGTAGGTTCGCCGGACCGGGCCGCCGGACTCCGTGAACTCGGGGCCTGCAAGGTGCTGACCGACCTGTCCGAGACCGAGTACCGGTTCGACCTCGTCCTGGACACGGTCGGCGGGCCGCTGGTGGCCCAGGCGTGGAGTTCCCTCGCCGAGGGCGGCACCATCCACCTGGTCGGTTACTCCTCGGGGCAGGAATCCACGTTCCCGGCAGGGACATTGTTCGGCTTCGGCGATCCCCGCAGCATCGCCACCTACGGCGACATGACGCCGACCAGCGGGGAGCTGACGGACCTGCTGGACCTCATGGCCGCCGGGAGGCTCTCGGCACCGGTCGGGCTGCGAGGCGACTGGCGGGACGTGGACGACGCCGTCCAGGCGCTGTTCGCGCGGAAGGTGCACGGAAAGGTCGTTCTTGACGTGGTCTGAAGCTGTGGACGAGGACACATGCGCCGCTGCCCACCGGTGGTCGGTTCGCGACGGTGGACGAGAATGGACCCATGGACGTGCTGGCGGAGGTCTTGCGTGTTTCGGGTGCGCGTGGGGCGCTCGGAGTGATGCTGAAGGCCGGAGGAACCTGGGGCCTGTGGCTGGACTCCTATCCAGGAGCGGCACTGCACGTGGTGTCCCACGGCACGATGTGGCTCCACGTCACAGGCGAGAAACCTCTTCAGGTCCGGGCCGGAGACGCCGTCCTGGTGTCGCCGGGCACCGCACACGGGATAGCCGGCGGCGCCAGCGTGACGATGGGTTCCTGCGACCGTGAGGCGGCGGCCCGCGCTTTTGGCGACGGCCGAGCGCTGCGGCTGGGCTCGGCGCCGGTGCAGACGGAAGTGATCGTCCTGCACTATGAGCAGGACACGGAGGTGAGCACACCGGTGCTCACCTCCCTCGCCCGGCCGATGCACGTCACGAGCCGGGAGAACGCACAGCTCAGAAGGACCGTCGAGCTTCTCACGGCGGAGCTCGCACAGCCGCAGATCGGCACCACCGCCGCCATCAACAGCATCGTCGACCTTCTGCTCGTCCAGTTCGTACGCGCCTGGCTGGCCCGCCACCCGGAGGAGCAGTCAGGCTCATGGCTGGGCGCGATGCGTGATCCGGTCGTGCGCGACGCCCTGACCTCTGTCCACGCCCGACCGGAACACCCCTGGACCACGGAGACCCTGGCCGCCGCGACGAGCGTCTCCCGGGCGACGCTGTCCAGACGCTTCCGGTCCGCCCTCGGACAGACCCCGGGCGCGTACGTGACGCAATGGCGCATCGACCTGGCGTCCGTCCGGCTCCGTGACACCGATGAGCCGGTCGAGTCGATCTCCGGCGCGGTCGGCTACGCCTCTCCGCACGCTTTCAGCCGTGCCTTCCGACGTGCCCGAGGCGTGCCCCCGGGCGAGTACCGTTCTCGACTTCGCAAATGATCGCAGGCGGGCGATCACCGGCGCTACGTGAGCACGAGCACGAGCACGAGCACGAGCGCGGTCCGGGCGGGTGGGTGAGGGCGACGCGCCTCGTCATCGCTGAGCAGCGATGAGGTCGAGCATGTCGCCAAGCAGGTGGGAGTCGGCGCATCTGAGCTGGGGTCTCATGACTTCACCTCGAACGCCGTGAAAACGGCATCGCAGCGAGTTGCGGGTGCTTCTCGGAGTTTCGCTCGAAGCCGGATGTCTCCGGGGCAGCAGGGCGGCCCCGCCCGCGCAACTGCCCGACGAGGGCATCCTGCGCGAGTGATCGACGGCCTACGGGCGCTCTGAGGGTCGGTAGTTGTCGTGCGCACCGCCTGCTCACGACGGATTGCGACCCTGTCCGGGCATTGAACGAACCCGTCCGGACACATACATCAAAATCCGTTCGCTCTCTTCGGTGACTGCCTCTGCTTGCCATGCTGTCGCCCCAACTGGTGGCACTCGCGAGAGAAGTGATCGATGTCCTCCGAGCAGAGGGACAGCACGGTTGAGGAAGAGGGCGGGGACTCCAAGGCCCTCGCCTTGAAGATGCTGGTCGCCGGCGGCTTCGGAGTCGGCAAGACGACACTCGTCGGCGCAGTGAGCGAGATTCGGCCGCTGCGGACCGAGGAACTCCTCAGCGAGGCCGGGCAGTCCGTCGACGACACCGGCGGCGTGGATCAGAAGACCACTACGACCGTGGCCATGGACTTCGGGCGCATCACCATCCGGTCGGGCCTGTCGCTCTACCTGTTCGGCACGCCGGGGCAGGACCGGTTCTGGTTTCTGTGGGACGAACTGTCGCAGGGTGCGCTCGGAGCCGTCGTCCTGGCCGACACACGGCGGCTCGAGGACTGCTTCCCTGCCGTCGACTACTTCGAGCACCGCCGAATTCCGTTCGTCGTCGCCGTCAACTGCTTCGCGGGCGCACGCACCTACGCCGAGGACGACGTGTCGCGCGCCCTGGATCTGGACCGGGGTACGCCCGTCGTCCTGTGCGACGCGCGTGACCGCGCCTCCGGAAGAGAGGTCTTGATCCGGATGGTCGAGTACGCCGGGCGGATGCATGCGGCGAGACTCCTCGACTCGGTCGGCCAAGGGGCCGACCCGGCGTGAGACGAGGGGCCCGGCAGGGCCATCCGGGTCCAGGTCCTGTGCCGGGCACCTGACTTCGACGGAGGCGGACCGTGGCGCGAAGCAACGCCTCCGGGGTGGAGAGGCGCTTGCCCGCAGGGAAGCCGTACGCGAGGCTTGCGCGGACCGCGCGCAACGCACGGAACGCGGGATACGGAGCAACGGGGAGGACGAGCACATGGCGCTGGACCGGGGACTTGACTGGCTCCTTGACGATCTCACGAGCCGGGTGGAGCACATCCGGCACGCGCTGGTGCTGTCGAACGACGGGCTGGTGACCGGGGCCAGCACCACTCTGGCCAGGGAGGACGCGGAGCACTTGGCGGCGGTCTCGTCCGGGCTGCAGAGCCTGGCCCGCGGCTCGGGCCGTCACTTCGGGGCGGGAAGAGCCCGCCAGACCATGGTGGAGTTCGACGAGGCGCTGCTCTTCGTGACAGCGGCAGGGGACGGCAGTTGCCTGTGCGTGCTGACCGCCGCCGAAGCCGATGTCGGTCAGGTCGCCTATGAGATGACTCTGTTGGTCAACCGGGTGGGCGAACACCTCGGCGTAACGGCACGGCAGGACGTCGAAAGTATCGACCACCTCTGACCTGTGCCTTCTGTAGATGCGCGAGAGTTATCCACAGGCTCCGCGCAGGATTCCTCCCCGAGCTACCGTGGTCACACAGAGTATTCGACCTCATGGGGGAGGAAGGCCATGACCGTTACGGAAGCCACCCGCACGCGCACCGCCGACGAGACAGCGCCGGTGTGCGTGTCCGCGGGACGCGCGGCTCGGGAACTGACCCTGAAACGCGGCGAATTCGATCTCGCCGTCCATCTGGGACTGATCGGTGCGGAGCCGGCGACGGGCGGGGCGAGGCCGCGGATCCGGCAGGAGGAGATCGATCGGCTGCGCGCTCTGCCGGGGTTCCCCGAATCGCTTCGGGACCGGGTGCGCACAGCGGGTACGGCGGAAGGTGCCACGCTGCTCAGGGTCAGCCCCGTGCGCTTCACAGGCCTGGCCCGCGTCGGGTGCATCTCCCCGGTCGCGTTCTATCTGAACCGCTATCGCGCGGTGGTCTGGCTCTATCTGGTGGACGACCTTCTCGCCTTCGCCGCGAGGGAGCCCGATCTGCTCGAGGGGAAGAGCCCGGCGGGGATGCGGACCATGCTGGACGCGGGCACCGACTGGCGTGCGCGTAACTGGCGTTCGCGCAGGATCGACCGACTGCAGAGCCGGACGGAGGATCCGTGGGCACGCGCGGCCTTGCAGGCATCCGCCCTTGACCCGGTCCAGTTGGCGGAGGTGGTGGAGGACCCCTACGAGCGTGCCTACCTGGCTCGGGTCCAGCCGGATTCCGCCTTCGCGCGCCCCGGGTCCGTCTCCGGGAGGGAGGCCATGGTGAGGCTGATACTGGCGGATGACCCGGACGAAATCCTCTGGCGCCGGGTGAATCTGGCGCTGGAGCTGGAACACGCGCGTGAGACCCGCCCCGCCCCGCGACCAGGGTACGACCCCGCGTTCCGCGCGGGGCCGAACGCCTCGGGGCCGGTGTCCGTGCGGACCGGCCGGGTGCCCCGCCGCTCCGGTGCACGGGCCTGTGCCGTGCGAGGGCTGCTCGTCCGGGCCGGTCTGCGTCGGCCTGGACGCAGAGATCGCTGAAGGGATTGCGCCGGGTTGCTGGCCCGGGCAAGTTGGCCCCGTGCTGATCAGAGAAGCCACGGACAAGGACTGGCCCGCAATCTGGCCGTTCTTCCACGACATCGTCGCCGCAGGCGAGACCTTCACCTACCCTGTGGATCTTGATGAGGACCTGGCCCGGGGCTGGTGGCTGCTCTCGGAGCCGGACCGCACGGTCGTCGCGGTCGATGATGCCGGGACGGTCCTCGGCACGGCCAAGATGAACCGCAACCACATGGGTAACGGCTCGCACATCGCCAGTGCCAGCTACATGGTCAGCCCGGAGTATTCCGGCCGGGGCGTGGGCAGGGCCCTGTGTGCGTACACGGTGGACTGGGCGAGTAGGGCGGGATATCGAGCCATGCAGTTCAATGCCGTGGTGGAGACGAACGTCCACGCCGTGCGCCTGTATCGCTCCCTCGGCTTCGAGGTCATCGGGACTCTGCCGGAGGGGTTCAAGCACCCCACCGAGGGCTACGTGGGGCTGCACATCATGCACAAGGCCCTCTGATCGCCCTCACCGGTCCCTGCGGCTGGCCGTGAGCGCAGTGGCTTCCGGCCAATCCTGGAGTGTCCCTCATGCCCCAAGTAGCGATGATCTGGGCATGGTTGGTGCATCGCTGAGGCATGGGGCGGGTGTGCCCCCCTCGGGTGGGGGCAGTACTGTGCGCCCCACCGCCATTCCAGCGGTGAACTCATATGGAGGAAGAATCCATGACCATACCCAGGAGATCGTGGCGTGGCGCGGGAGCATTCGCGGCCGCCGCGGTAGTCGGCCTGGCAGGCGGGGTCATCTCCGCCGGTCCGGCCTCAGCTCACACCCCCACCTGGGCCGTGACCTGCTCCGAAGTGACGCTCAACCTGACGGCCTACTCGGGTGAAGCCACCAACGAGGTGACGGTCTCCGTCGTGGGCGGTGACGACCTGCTTGCCACGACCCAGTTCGGCCGTGACTTCAGCACGAAGACCCCGCTCCAGCTCCCGAAGCACGACAAGGAGCTGACCGTCCGCCTCGTCGTCAAGGCCGGGGACGACGGCAAGTACTCCGTCGACGAGACGAAGACCGCTCCGGTGTGCGAGGGCGACACCCCGACGCCGACCCCGACCGAGGCTACGCCTTCGGAGGCCCCGAGCACGGAGCCGCCGACCGAGGCCCCCGAGCCGAGTGCGACGCCGAGCGAGACCGCCACGGAGGCAGCGCCGGCCCCCGCGGAGCCGAGCAGCAGCGCGCCGGACCTGGCCGAGACCGGTTCGTCGTCCGCCACGCCCGTCATCGGCGGAGCCGCTGTCGCGGTTCTGCTCGCCGGTGGCGGCATCCTGTGGTCCGTCCGCAAGCGCCGCAGCGTGCAGCACTGACGCGTCCTAGAACTCCGGGACGACGGCGGTAGAACGCCGACGGGCCGGCTGGGGGCGTGCCGCATCAACTCTGTTGCGGTGCGCCCCCGTTGCGTTCCATGGCAGCCCGCAGCCCGCAGCCCGCAGCCCGTGAGGTCAGGACACGGGGCCGATCTCGCACCATACGGCCTTGCCCTCTCCACGCGGCTCGATGCCCCAGCGTTCAGCGACCGCATCGAGAAGCAGGAGACCACGCCCGGAGGTCGACGTCTCGCCCGGAGTACGGCGTCGCGGCCAGACACTCGAGCGGTCCTGGACCGACAGCCTGACGCGCCGAACGGGCTCCGGCAGCACCTCCAGCGTCAGCACCGCCCCGCCCTCCGTGTGGAGCAGCACATTGACCAGCAACTCCCCGGTGATCAGCACGGCGTCGTCCGCCAGGACTGCGAGGTCCCAATCCGTCAGCGCCTGACGCACGATCGCCCGGGCCTCCGAGAGCCCTTGTGGGTCCGCCTGATGGACGTACTGATGCAGCCGCGGAGCACGGGGCGACCCGAGATCCGGGGTGCGCCGCAGGACCAGCAGCGCCACGTCGTCGCCCGAACCCCACCGCTCCCACAGCCGGTCCGACAGATGGTCGGCCAGCGCCTCGGCACCGTCGGGTCCGTCGCTCACCTCATGGATCAGCGCGGCGACCCCCGTGTCGACGTCGGCACCCGGTTCCTCGACGAGCCCGTCGGTGTACAGGACGAGGGTCTCGCCCGGCACCAGGTCGAGGCGGGTCTCCGGATACTCCTCGTCCCAGAAATCGGTGGAGATCCCCAGGGGCAGACCTCCGCGCACCTGGGGGACACCGACCCGCCCGTCGGTGTGCTTGATCAGCGGCCCGAAGTGTCCGGCACGCGACACGCGCATCGCCCCCGTGGCGAGGTCCACCTGTGCGTACGTCGATGTGGCGAACCGGTCGGTGTCCAGCTCGGCGAGGAAGCGGGAGGCCCGCGCCAGTACGGTCGCTGGAGGGTGCCCCTCGGCGGCGTAGGCGCGCAGAGCGATACGTAGCTGGCCCATGATCGCTGCCGCGTGCGTGTCGTGTCCCTGTACATCACCCACCACGACGCCGATACGTCCCCTCGGCAGCGTGATCACGTCGTACCAGTCGCCGCCGACCTCGCGCCCGCTCCACGCCGCGTGGTAGCGGACCGCGATCTCTCCGCCCTCGACCTCCTGGATCCGCCGTGGGAGCATGGCCGACTGGAGGCCCGTGGCGAATTCGCGTTCCTCGTCGAAGAGGATCGCCCTCTGCAGCGACTGGGCCACGATGGCGGCCAGCCCCAGGCACAGGATCCTCTCGTCCGCGTTGAACTCCGTGCGTTCACGGTAGAAGAGCGCGAGTCCGCCCAGCGAGCGGGCCTGAGCGATCAGGGGAAGGTAGGCGACGGCGCGGAAGTTCAGTTCGCCGATGTGCGGTGCGAGCACCGGATAGCGCCGGATCAGCGAACCGAGTGAGCTGATCCACCGGGGGCGTCCGCTGAGGATCGTGTCGCCGAGGGGAAGCGTCGCGTCGAGCTGCCCGGAACCCAGGCCTTCGAGTACCTCCACCGAGTCACCGCTCAGCGCGATGATCCTGAGCACGGAATTTTCCACCAGCCCGAGCGCCAGTCCGTCCGCACCGATCCCGACCAGGCCGCCCGGGCCGGTGAGGGCGGTGGTGACGTCATCCACCGTCACCGCACGTGACATCGCGGCGGTGGTGGCTTCGACGATGCTCGTCTGCCGACGGCGCCGCTTTTCCAGATCCAGCACGAAGGCCGAATGGGTGACCTCGGCCGTCGCGTCCCGCACCACACCGATGACGCGGTGCGCCTGGCCGTCCTCAGACCGCAGGATCCGTGCCTGGACATGGGTCCACTGGCGGGTCCCGTCCTCCAGGGGAACCTGGAAATGGACGCTGTAGGAGTTGGCCCCACCGGAGATCGCCTCGTTGATGGTGACGTCCAGACGTGCGCGATCCGCAGCGTCCAGCCGTTCGACCACCGCCGACGGTGACGCGTCGAACGTCGCGGGATCCAGGCCGAAGACCAACAGCCCGGCTTCGTCGATGTCCACGGTCCGGGCGTCCAGATCCCATTCGAAGCTGCCGGTGCGGTTCATGGCGAGGCGCTCCGCGGTCCCGGTCTCACCGGCGTGGCGCCGGTCGGACCGATGCCGCGGATCTGGGTCGTCGTCTGCTCGCCGTGAAGGGTCGGTCATGCCTGCTCCGGAGGTCGTCCGGCGGGGCTGCTGCGTGTCGCGGCCCGTGGATCTCAATTGTCGAGCCCGCGATGCGGGCGTGCCACAGCGGTACCACGGGAGACCCGGCGCCGGACACCCGTGACGGCCGTCGCAGAATGGCACGCGGAGACCGTCCACGGCTGACCGGAGCGCACACATGAACGACGACGAGCCCGTCCTGCTGCATAACGAGGGTCACATCCTGCACATCACCCTCAACCGCCCGAGGGCCCTGAACGCGCTCACCCACACCATGGTGCGCGGCATCGGCGAAGCGCTCACCCTGGCCGCTGCCGACGACGCGGTCACCGCCGTCGTGATCGGCGGATCCGGCGGGCGGGGCCTCTGCGCGGGCGGCGACATCAGGTCGATCTACGAGGACGCCCGCGCGGGCCGTCGCGCCTCCGTGGACTTCTGGCGTGACGAATACCGTCTGAACGCCCAGATCGCGAGATTCCCGAAGCCGTACGTGGCGCTCATGGACGGCATCGTGATGGGTGGCGGCGTGGGCGTATCCGCCCACGGCGACGTGCGCATCGTCACCGAACGCTCACGCGTCGCGATGCCTGAGACCGGAATCGGCTTCGTTCCCGACGTGGGGGGCACCCACCTGCTGGCCGCGGCCCCGGGTGAGCTCGGCACCCACCTCGCACTCACCGGCCGGGCCGTCGAGGCGGCCGACACCCTGCTGTGCGGGCTGGCCGACCATTTCGTCCCGTCGCACCAGCTCGCCGGCCTCACCACCGCGCTCGCCGGATGCGTGACACCCACCGAGGTGACGGAGACCGTGCGGCGCTACGCGACAGACGCCCCGGAAGGGGAACTCGCGGCGCACCGGGCATGGATCGACGACTGCTACGCCGCCGACACCGTCGAGGAGATCATCGACCGGCTGGTGGACAGCGGACTGCCCGCTGCCAAGGAGACCGCCGACGCGCTCCTCACCGCATCACCCACCGCGCTCAAGGTCACCCTGGCCGCCGTACGCCGCAGTGCACGGCTCAGCAGTTTGGAAGCATCCCTGGACCAGGAGTTCCGTGTCTCCTGCCGTGCCTTCACCGGACATGACCTGGCGGAGGGTGTTCGTGCCCGGATCATCGACAAGGACCGCACTCCGCGATGGCACCCCGCCGAGCTCGGCGAGGTCACCGACGCCGAAGTCGCTCGCCACTTCGAGCCGCTCGGCGACCAGGAACTCGGCCTGTCCTCGATCTGACCACCCCTGCCCTGCGGGGCCAGGCGGACCTCCGGGCCCCGCCGCCCGCGTCGGCACAGGGGGCCAGGGGGCCGCTCAGACGCGAACCGTCAGCCGGTCCGCCGCCCGGTCCCAGGCTCCCGGGTCGCCTTGCGGGGTGTAGTGGCGCAGTTCCTGCGTGCGCGCGACCAGCCGGCGCATGTCCGTCAGCCCGCCCACCAGCCCGTGGGACCGGGCCTGCAGCAGGACGTTGCCCAGTGCGGTGGCCTCGGCGGGCCCCGCGGTGACCGGCAGGCCGGTCGCGTCGGCGGTCCACTGGCACAGCAGCTCGTTGCGCGAACCGCCGCCGACCAGATGGATCCGTGTCAGCTCGCGCCCTGCCAGCTCAGCGGCCTCACGCAATGTCCTGCGATGGGCCAGCGCGAGGCTCTCCAGCACACAGCGCACATATCCGCCGGGGCCGTCCGGCGTAGCCTGACCGGTCCGGGTGAGAGCGGCGTCGATCCGCGACGGCATGTCTCCCGGCGCCAGGAACACCGGATCATCCGGGTCGATCACGGCGGCGAACGGCCGGGCACGCGCCGCGTCGGCGAGAAGAGCCGCCAGGCCCGTCGACGTCCCGTCGCGTTCCCACGTACGACGGCATTCCTCCAGCAGCCACATGCCCATGATGTTGCGGAGATAGCGCACCGTGCCGTCCACACCGCGTTCGTTGGTGAAGTTCGCCGCCCGCGACCCCTCGGTCAGCACCGGCGCGTCCAGTTCCAGACCCGCCAACGACCAGGTCCCGCACGACACATACGCGAATCCCGGTTCGGTGGCGGGGACCGCGGCCACGGCCGATGCGGTGTCGTGCGAGGCGACGGTCGTCACCGGTGTGTCCGCCGGCAGGCCGGTGAACCCGGCCACGTGCGGAAGCAGGGTGCCCGCTCGCTCGCCCGGTTCGCGCAGAGCGGGGAACAGCGAACGGTCCAGCCCCAGCTGCCCGATCAGCGCGTCGGACCAGCCGCCGGTACGCGCGTCGAACAGACCGGTCGTCGACGCGTTGGTCACTTCCGCACCCACCGACCCCGTCAGCCAGTACACCAGCAGGTCGGGCATGAGCAGCAGCGTCCGGGCAGCCGGCCACTGAGCCGTCGAACGATGGGCTGCCAACTGGAAGACCGTGTTGAACGGCAGGTGCTGCAGTCCACCGATGCCGTACAGCTCCTGTGCGTCGAAGTGGCGCAGGACCTCCTCGGCGGCGGCCGTGTTGCGCCCGTCGCGGTAGTGGAACGGCAGACCGAGGAGCGATCCGTCGGAGTCCAGTAGACCGTAGTCCACGGCCCAGGTGTCGATGCCCACCGAGGTGACGGGGCCGTTGCGCGCCGCCGCGCGCAGTCCTTCCAGCATGCCCTGGTACAGGGCGAGTACGTCCCAGCGCAGCCCGTCGGGCAGCCGGACCGGCGTGTTGGCGAAGCGGTGCGCCTCGGTCAGCACCAGCTCGTCGGGGCGGACCCTGCCGGTGATCACCCGGCCGCTGGTGGCGCCCAGGTCCACCGCGGCGAACACCGGGTCGTGTCGTGAAGTCGCAGGCATGGAAACTCTCATCCGATCCGGGCAGAGCCGCGCCCCGGGTGCGCGCGGTACGGCATCCGGGGCGCGGCATAGTGGTACCTGGTCAGCGCAGGAACGCCGCCGCCACACCGGCGTCGACGGGAATGTGGAGGCCGGTGGTGTGGGTGAGGTCCCCACCGGTCAGCGCGAAGACGGCGTTGGCGACATGCTCCGGGAGCACCTCGCGCTTGAGGATCGTGCGCTGCGCGTAGAACTCGCCCAACTTCTCCTCCTCGATGCCGTAGGTCGCCGCGCGCTGGGCCCCCCAGCCTGCCGCGAAGATTCCGGAACCGCGCACCACCCCGTCCGGGTTGACCCCGTTGACCCGGATGCCGTGTTCGCCGAGCTCGGCCGCCAGCAGGCGCACCTGGTGGGCCTGGTCGGCCTTGGTGGCCGAGTACGCGATGTTGTTCGGGCCCGCGAACACGGCGTTCTTGGACGCGATGTAGATGATGTCGCCGCCGAGATCCTGGGCCCGCATCATCCGCGCGGCCTCACGGGACACCAGGAACGAACCGCGCGCCATGATGTCGTGCTGCAGGTCCCAGTCCCGGGCCGTGGTCTCCAGCAGCGGCTTGGAGATGGAGATCCCGGCGTTGTTCACGACCAGGTCCACACCGCCGAAAGCGAGTGCGGCGGCCCTGAACGCATCGGCGATCTGCTCCTCGGACGTGACATCCACGGTCACCGCGACGGCCTTGTCAGGGCCGCCGAGCTCCTCGGCGACAGCCGCCGCGTTCACGGCGTTCAGGTCCGCGACGACGACACACGCGCCCTCTGCGACGAGCCGGTGAGCGATGGCCTTGCCGATGCCCGAGCCGGCGCCGGTGACGAGCGCGACCCGCGTGGCCAGCGCCTTCGCCTTCGGCATCCGGCGGAGCTTGGCCTCCTCCAGTTCCCAGTACTCGATGCGGAACTTCTCGGACTCCTCGATCGGCGCATACGTGGAGACGGCCTCGGCGCCGCGCATCACATTGATGGCGTTGAGGTAGAACTCCCCGGCGACCCGGGCGGTCTGCTTGTCCTTGCCGAACGAGAACATGCCGACACCGGGCACCAGCACGATCGCCGGATCTGCTCCGCGCATGGCCGGCGAGTCGGGCGCCGCGTGACGCTCGTAGTACGCGCGGTAGGCCTCCCTGTACTCCTCGTGGAGCACCTCGAGACGGGCCACCGCCTCCTCCAGCGGCGCGTCGGCCGGCAGATCGAGGACCAGCGGGCTGACCTTCGTACGGAGGAAGTGGTCCGGACACGACGTGCCGAGAGCGGCGAGACGGGGGTGCTCGGCGCGGGAGAGGAAGTCCAGCACGGGCTCCGCGTCGGTGAAGTGCCCCACCTGCGGCCGGTCTTCGGACGCCAGCCCGCGGATCACCGGAGCGAGGGCCGCGGCCCGCTCCCGGCGCGCCTCCTCCTCCAGGGGGCCCCGCCCCGGGAGTACGGGGCCGAAGGGCTCGGCCCTGCCGTGCTCCTCGAGGAACGTCTCGGCGGTACGGATCATCCAGAGGGCATTGCGCTCACACTCCTCGGAGGTGTCGCCCCAAGCCGTGATGCCGTGACCGCCCAGGACCACACCGACCGCCTGCGGATTGGCTTCCTTGACGGCCGCGATGTCGAGACCCAGCTGGAAGCCGGGCCGGCGCCAGCCCACCCAGGCGACCTTGTCACCGAAGCACTCGGCAGTCAGCTTCTCGCCGTCGGCAGCGCACGCCAGCGCGATTCCGGAGTCCGGGTGCAGATGGTCGACGTGTGCGGCCTCGACCAGAGCGTGCATCGCGGTGTCGATCGACGGGGCGGCGCCCCCCTTGCCGTGCAGGCAGTAGTCGAACGCCAGGACCATCTCGTCCTCGCGCTCCACCCCCGGGTACACGTCCTTCAGCGCTCGCACGCGGTCCAGCCGGAGCACGGCGAGACCGGCCTCGGTCAGCGTGCCGAGGTCGCCGCCCGAGCCCTTGACCCAGAGCAGTTCGGCCTCGCCACCGGTGACCGGGTCGGTCTCCGTCGCCTTGGCCGAGGCGTTACCACCGGCGTAGTTGGTGTTGCGGGGGTCGGAGCCGATCCGGTGAGCGCGCTCCAAAAGCGCGGCGACTTCGGCGTGCGTCGCGGACGTCATGAGGGTTCCTTCGAGAAGAGGGGACGGGCGGGTGCGGCTGGACGTACGGAGTCAGGGGACGGGCGGGACTCAGGCGCCCCAGCCGGCCTGCTCTCCACCTACGCGGTCGGCGGCGATGCGCTCCTGGTTACCGGAGGCGAGGTAGGCCGCGAACGGGTCGCGCGCCAGACCGAGCTCCTCGCGGACGTCGGCGAGCAGCGGCCGTACGTCCGTGTTGAACGCGTCCATCAGTACCCCGTTCGAGGCCAGGACATCACCGGAACGCTGCGCCTCGGCGAGGGCCTCGGCGTCGATCAGCAGAGCCTTGGCGGTCGCTTCCTGGACATTGGTGACCGAGCGGATGACGGCCGGGATCTTGGCCTCGATGTTGTGGCACTGGTCGAGCATGAAGTTGACGTTGGTCTCGATGTCGAGGCCGCCGTTCTTGGCCACCTCGTGCATGATCCGGAAAAGCTGGAACGGATCGGCGGCGCCTGCCATCAGATCGTCGTCGGCGTAGAAACGGGAGTTGAAGTCGAACG
Organism: Streptomyces sp. NPDC005794; assembly: GCF_042871445.1. Classification (NCBI taxonomy): domain Bacteria; kingdom Bacillati; phylum Actinomycetota; class Actinomycetes; order Kitasatosporales; family Streptomycetaceae; genus Streptomyces; species Streptomyces sp. NPDC005794. The sequence goes on along the minus strand of NZ_JBIAIN010000016.1, from coordinate 1,819 downwards.
CGCCGAGCTTCCCCTCGCGCAGCAGGAACGCCACGATGAATTCGATATTGGTACCAGGCGCGTGATGGCCGGTGTCGACGACGACCTGAGCCTTCGGCCCGAGCTTGAGGCAGTGGGCGTACGAGGTGCCCCAGTCCGGGACGTCGGTGGTGTAGAAGGCGGGCTCGAAGAGCTTGTACTCCAGCAGCATCCGCTGGTCGTCGCCGAGCCGCTCGTAGACCTCGCCGAGCGCCTCGGCCAGACGGTCCTGGCGGCTCGAAATGTCGTCCTGGCCCGGGTAGTTGGTGCCGTCAGAGAACCACAGTTTGAGGTCGGGCGAGCCGGTGGCGTCCATGATGTCGACGCACTCGAGCAGATGGTCGGTGGCCTTGCGGCGGACCTTCGGGTCCGGGTGGGTGACCGATCCCAGCTTGAAGTCGTCGTCCTGGAAGACATTGGAGTTGATCGCACCGATCCGCAGCCCGAGCTCCTCGGCGTACCGGGTCAGCGCCGCGTAGTCCTCCACCCGGTCCCACGGAATGTGGAGCGACACCTTGGGGGCGACGCCGGTATAGCGGTGCACCTGCGCCGCGTCCGCGAGCTTCTCGAACGGGTCGCGCGGGACACCGGGCTGGGCGAAGACCTTGAAACGCGTCCCGGAGTTGCCGTAACCCCAGGACGGCGTCTCGATGACCTGAGACTTCAGAGCTGCCTTGACGGCCGACACATCAGACATGAACACCTCGTAAGCAGAGTCATCCGGCGACCTGTCAGGATCGGGGATGTGAATCGTTTCATCCGGAACGTACGCTAGGTTTGAGCACTGCTGCTCGTCAAGCAGCTGGTCAGTTTCTTCTGGATTTGAATCAATTCACCGCGTCGCGCGGGCTGCTTCCGGACAAGTGGCCGCATTGACAGGTGACCGAAAGGTCACATATTTTTGCTGTATGGACTCGGTATTCAAAGCCCTGGCCGACCCGACGCGGCGCAGTCTGCTCGACGAGCTGTTCCGCGACGACGGACAGACACTGAGTGAGCTGGAGGCCCGCTTCGAGATCACGCGCTTCGCCGTGATGAAGCACCTCAAGCGCCTGGAGTCGGCGGGCCTGGTCGTCACGCGACGACGGGGGCGGGAGAAGCTCCACTTCCTGAACCCGGTGCCCATCCAGGTCGTCCACGACCGGTGGGTGAGCAAGTACGCGGAGCCATGGGCCGCCGGGCTCAGCGGCCTCAAGACCCCTCTGGAGAATCCCATGGAGAAGGTCTTCGAGATCTACATCCGCACGACTCCCGAGCGCCTCTGGGAGGCGATCACCGATCCCGGCATCAGAAGCAGGTACCACTTCGGCGCCCGCGTGACCTCGGACTGGACCCAGGGCTCACACGTCGAGATGGGTGCTCCCGGTGCTCCCGGCCTGCTCGGCGAGGGGCAGAACCTGGAGGTCGACCCGCCGCGCAAGCTCGTCCAGAGCATGGTGGCGCTCCGGAGCGACGAGGCGAGGAGCGAGGGCCCGACCCGCGTGACCTGGGAGATCGAGCCCGTCGGCGACTCCTGTCGGCTGACCGTCACCCACGACGAGCTTCGCGAGAGTGCCGGCGAGGAGCTGTACGGTGGCTGGCCGATGATCCTGTCCGGTCTGAAGACCTGGCTGGAAACGGGCGAGACCCTCACCACCCCCGGCGCGCTCCTGTACGGCGGGGCGGCGGGGGGGGGGGGGGGGGGGGGGGGGGGGCGGGGGGGGGGGGGGGGGGGGGGGGCGGGGGGGGGGGGGGGGGCGGGGGGGGGGGGGGGGGGCGCGGCCGCGCGCCGGGGGGGGGGGGGGGGGGGGGGCCCCCCCGG
>NZ_JBIAIN010000015.1:130965-206239 GCF_042871445.1 Streptomyces sp. NPDC005794 | reverse complement strand
CCCGTTTCACCGGGGCCCTCCGGGCGCTTCCCTTCGTTCTTGCGTTTCCGACTCTATCAGACTCTTTCGTGTCCGATTCCCGGTCGAAGCGGGTTACTGCTCTTTCGCTTTCCAGTTCTTCGCTTTCGCGTTTCCCTTTCCGGCGGTTCCAACTTTACCAGACTCTTTTTCGTTCCGTTTCCGGTCCGAATTTGATTCCAGCGACCCATGGAGTGGTCTTTGCCTTTCGGCTGACTCGACTTTATCAGAAGCAATTCCACCGAAGCGAATCCGGCGTTTGCGTGAAAGAGAAGAATCGATCGGCTCTGCGAGGATCACGTCCTCTGCACGAGCGAGATGAACTTTAGACGTTCTCGAGCAAGCTGTCCAGCTCGCTCGAACCGTTAAAATCTACCTCTCCACGCGAACTGTGTCAACAGTTTTTGTGGACGACCAGAAGACTAGCAGGTCAGCGCTCCCCCACGCACATCGGCCGTCAGGCTGCTGTGGGGAGCTCCGCGCTTCGCTCGCCGGCCTCTACGTCTCCGGTGTCGCCGGCACGGGCCGCCCGGCCTCCGAGGACATAGACATAGGCGAGAAAGGCCAGCTCAGCCACCACACCGATGGTGATGCGGGCCCAGGTGGGAAGGCCAGAAGGGGTGACGAAGCCTTCGATCGCGCCGGAGACGAACAGGACCAGCGCCAGACCGATGGCCATGCCTATCGCGGCGCGGCCCTGCTGGGCCAGGGCCGCCCGTCTGGTGCGTGGGCCCGGGTCGATGACCGTCCAGCCGAGTCGGAGTCCAGTACCTGCTGCGACGAAGACGGCGGTGAGTTCGAGAAGACCGTGCGGCAGGACGAGCCCGAGGAAGGTGTCCAGACGGCCTGCCGAGGACATCAGGCCGATGCCGACAGCCAGGTTGAGCACGTTGACGAAGAGGATCCAGATCACGGGGATGCAGAGGAACGCCCCCAGCACCAGGCACATGGCTGCCGCCTGAGCATTGTTCGTCCAGACCTGGGCGGCGAAGGAGGCGGCCGGGTGACTCGAGTAGTACGTCTCGTACTGGCCACCGGGCCGGGTCAGAGCGCGCAGGTCATCCGGGGCGGCGATCGACGCCTGGACCTCCGGGTGCGTGCCGATCCACCAGCCGATGACGGCCGCCAGCAGTGTGGAGAGCACCGCCGTGGGAATCCACCAGTGCCGCGAGCGGTAGACGGCTGCGGGAAAGCTAGCGGTCAGAAAGCGGGCGGCGTCACTCCACGAGGAGCGGCGGGTCCCCGTCACCGTGGAGCGCGCGCGGGCCACCAGCTGAGTGAGGCGAGCGGTCAGCAGGGGGTCCGGGGCACCGGACTGGATCAAGGAGAGATGGGTGGCGGTGCGCTGGTACAGGGCGACGAGTTCGTCCGCCTCCTCGCCTGTCAGGCTGCGCCCGCGGTGCAGAAGGTGGTCCAGGCGGTCCCACTCGATGCGGTGGGTGGTCACGAAGACGTCGAGATCCATGGTCGGCTGCTGCTCCAGGCATGGGTGCGTACGGGTCCGTACTACGGCGGCGCGCTGCGGGTCAGCTTGGCAGACTGTGCTCCCGAGAGGCAGGGAAGGGCGGCGAGGGGTGGGTGGCGATGAATGAACTCGTAACCGGAGACGCGGTCGTACTGGGCTTGCAGCCGGCGAGGCTGCCCAGCCGGGCGTTGGCCATCGCGATTGATCTTGCGGTGCTTCTGACCGTTTTCGTGCTGCTGTCCGTCGGGCTGGCCGTCGCGACCGTGACGCTCGACGAAGCCGCGATCGCCGCGATCACCGTCGCCTCGTTTCTTTTGATCCTGGTGGGCGGGCCGGTCGCGGTCGAGACGCTCAGCCACGGCCGCTCGCTCGGAAAGCTTGCCTGCGGACTTCGTGTGGTGCGGGACGACGGCGGGCCCATCCGGTTCCGGCACGCGCTCGTGCGGGGCGCGATGGGCGCGGTCGAGATTCTGGGGACGTTCGGAGTCGTGAGCTGTATCGCCTCTCTGGTGTCCGCCCGCGGCCGTCGGCTCGGTGACGTGTTCGCAGGAACGCTCGTCGTACGTGAGCGGGTGCCGGTCGGGCGCACTCTCGCCGTGCCGCCGCCACCGCCCTGGCTCGTGGGACGTTTCGCGCAGCTGGACCTCTCGGGCGTGCCGGACGGTCTCTGGCTGGCGATCCGTCAGTACCTGACGCGGATGAACCAGCTCGACGGCGCGGTGCGCGGGTCCATGGCCGAGCGGCTGTCCACGGATCTCGCGGCGCGTACGGGCGTTCCGGTGCCGCAGGGGGTACCGGCGGCTGCTTACCTGGCGGCCGTGGTGAACGAGCGACAGACGCGGGACGTCCGTCGGGTGGCCGCGGCAGCCGACCGCAGCCACCTGACGCCCGGGGCACCCGTGCCGGTGCCCGTGCCGACGAATCGGGAAGTGCCCGGTGGGCTGCGGTCCGCGGAGGTCCGGCCCGGAGGGGGAGGTTCACCCACGGCGTCCGACGCGGACAAGGACGGGGCCGTCCTGCCGCCCACGACCGGGTTCGTCCCGCCCGCCTGAGCCCTGCCCGCGTTCTCAGGCCCCGTCCGCCGGGCCGGGCATCGCCGAGGGCGGGGATTCGAGGTGCTCGAGCTCGATGCCCGGCGCCGCCAGCACCACGTCACCCGCGATGTGCACGGCGTGCTGATCACCGGTGTCCAGTGCGTTGACCTGGTACTCGTCCACGATCAGGGGCCCGTTGTCAGTGGCGTGCGCTTCACTGTTCAGCAGCGACCAGGACTGGTCGACGGTACGGGGGGCGAGAACCGGGTCCGTGAAGGTGACCAGACGGACGCGGGTCGCGGGGGAATCGGGGGTGAGGCGAAGGAGCCGGGCAGTGGCGACGAGGAAAGCCGGGGATGTGCCGGAGAAGGTGTGGGCGCGGACGTTTCCTTCGGTGGCGTGAGCGCCGGTGGGATCGTTCCGTACCCAGGTGACCCCGTCGAGGGCGGCGCCTCGGATCTGCCAGCTCGCAGCGTGCAGTTCGAGACGGATGGGGCGGCCGAGCTCGTCCAGTGCCAGATCGACGGAACCCAGGTGGGCGCCCGAGGGGCCCGTCGTCTGGGAGACATAGCGCCAGCCGGACGGACCGGGCGCGCAGTGGAAGTGTTCTTCGCCGAGGGGGGTGTGGTCGTGGACATCGTGGAGCGAATAACGGCCGCGGGGCATGGGGTCCTTCGGGTTCCTCGGGCTGTGCGGGTGCGGTACGGGGCAGGCCCCCGACACGGGGGTGCGGGGGCCTGCGCTCGGACCTGCTGCTGAGAGCTGAGCCGGCCGTCGGCCGACGGCCGGCTCAGTAGCGGTAGAGGTCGGACTTGAACGGACCCTCGACCGGGACACCGATGTAGTCGGCCTGCTCCTGGCGCAGGGTCGTGAGCTTCACGCCCAGCGCGTCGAGGTGAAGCCGGGCGACCTTCTCGTCCAGGTGCTTCGGCAGCACGTAGACATCGGTCGGGTACGCCTCGGGCTTGGTGAACAGCTCGATCTGGGCCAGGGTCTGGTCCGCGAACGAGTTGGACATGACGAACGAGGGGTGACCGGTGGCGTTGCCCAGGTTCAGCAGACGGCCCTCGGACAGCACGATCAGGACCTTGCCGTCCGGGAACTTCCAGGTGTGGACCTGCGGCTTGACCTCGTCCTTGACGATGCCGTCGATCTTCGCCAGGCCGGCCATGTCGATCTCGTTGTCGAAGTGACCGATGTTGCCGACGATGGCCTGGTGCTTCATCCGGGCCATGTCCGAGGCCATGATGATGTCCTTGTTGCCTGTGGTCGTGACGAAGATGTCCGCGGTCTCCACCACGTCGTCCAGCGTCGTGACCTGGTAGCCGTCCATCGCCGCCTGCAGCGCGCAGATCGGGTCGATCTCCGTGATGATCACCCGGGCGCCCTGGCCGCGCAGCGACTCCGCGCAGCCCTTGCCCACGTCACCGTAACCACAGACGACGGCGGTCTTGCCGCCGATCAGGACGTCCGTGGCGCGGTTGATGCCGTCGATCAGCGAATGGCGGCAGCCGTACTTGTTGTCGAACTTCGACTTGGTGACCGCGTCGTTGACGTTGATCGCCGGGAACAGGAGGGTGCCGTCGCGGTGCATCTCGTACAGCCGGTGCACACCCGTCGTGGTCTCCTCGGTCACACCGCGGATCTCGGACGCCAGCTGGGTCCACTTCTGCGGCGCCTCACCGAGGGTGCGGTTCAGCAGGGTGAGGATGTAGGCGTACTCCTCGCTGTCCGCGGTCGACGGGTCCGGGGCCTCGCCGGCCTTCTCGAACTCGACGCCCTTGTGGACGAGGAGGGTGGCGTCACCACCGTCGTCGAGGATCATGTTCGGGCCGCCGGTGGGGGTGTTGGGCCAGGTCAGAGCCTGCTCCGTGCACCACCAGTACTCCTCCAGGGTCTCGCCCTTCCAGGCGTAGACCGGGACGCCGGCGGGGGCGTCCGGGGTGCCGTTCGGACCGACCGCGATCGCTGCGGCGGCGTGGTCCTGGGTCGAGTAGATGTTGCAGGAGGCCCAGCGGACCTCGGCGCCCAGGGCGACCAGGGTCTCGATGAGCACCGCGGTCTGGACGGTCATGTGCAGGGAGCCGGTGATCCGGGCGCCGGCCAGCGGCTGGGCGTCGGTGTACTCCTTGCGGATCGACATCAGGCCGGGCATCTCGTGCTCGGCGAGGGTGATCTCCTTGCGCCCGAAGGCGGCGAGGGAGAGGTCTGCGACCTTGAAGTCCTGGCGATTGGCGGCCGTCGTCATAACGGGCTGCTCCTCGTAGTGGGTCGAGGGTGGGCTGGCTGGCTCTGCGGCGGCCACGGGCACACGAATGCCCGGGCGATCCGCAGTGCAGTCCGTCGGAGGCCCTCTCTCCCTCGGCCGGCCCGCTCGCGCGAACCGATCGACCGCCATCAGCAGCGACGTCTGGTACTTCCTCGAATCTACACCGAACGGCCCAGCGAGCCCCAGTCCGCCTGGGCGGCGGCGTGGGTCACAGGGCCGTTCGGGGCTGATCCTCAGCGGGTCAGTGTCCGGATCCCGCCGGTGCGTCGCCGGGAGACGCGGGGCCTCCCGGTGCCTTGCCCGGGTTGGTGCCGGACGCGGCGGCGGCCTCGTCGTAGATGTCGGGCTCGAGGTAGATGACCCGCGCGATCGGGACGGCCGCGCGGATCCGGTTCTCGGCGGCGTTGATCGCTTCCGCGACCTCGGCGGCGGACTCCTCGGCCCGCACCGCGATCTTGGCCGCCACGAGGAGCTCCTCCGGACCGAGGTGGAGCGTGCGCATGTGGATGACCCGGGTGACGGTGTCGCCGTCGACCACGGCGGCCTGGATCTTCTCGACGTCCTCGGTACCGGCCGCCTCACCGAGCAGCAGCGACTTGGTCTCGGCGGCGAGGACGATCGCGATGACGATCAGCAGGATGCCGATGCACAGGGTGCCGATGCCGTCCCACACACCGTTGCCGGTGCCCAGCGCCAGGCCGACGCCTCCGAGGGCCAGGACCAGGCCGACGAGCGCACCGAGGTCCTCGAGGAGGACGACGGGAAGCTCCGGCGCCTTGGCGCGGCGGACGAACTGTGTCCAGGACAGGTTGCCGCGGGTCTGGTTGGACTCCTGGATGGCCGTACGGAAGGAGAAGCTCTCGGCGATGATCGCGAAGACCAGCACGCCGACCGGCCAGTACCAGGCCTCGATCTCGTGCGGGTGCTTGATCTTCTCGTAGCCCTCGTAGATCGCGAACATGCCACCGACCGAGAACAGCACGATGGACACGAGGAAGGCGTAGATGTAGCGCTCGCGCCCGTAGCCGAAGGGGTGCTGGGGGGTCGCCTCCCGCTGGGCCTTCTTGCCGCCGAGCAACAGGAGTCCCTGGTTGCCTGAGTCCGCCAGTGAGTGGACGCTCTCCGCCAGCATCGATGACGAGCCACTGAAAAGGAACGCCACGAATTTGGCCACTGCGATCGCGAGGTTGGCGGCGAGTGCCGCCACGATCGCCTTGGTTCCGCCTGACGCGCTCATGGGTGCCTGGTGTCCCTTCCTCGGTGCTGCGGCACGGGCGCCGCGTTACGGCCGGACATTGTTGCAGCCGCTGGTGCGGACGGTACGTCAGGCCACCACGGTCGCGCGGAAGAGCGTTCCCGTACCGGATACTTCGAGCGTTTCGTCCGCCGGTACGAACACGGATTCGCCGGGTGCGAGGCCGGTCTCCCCGGCCTGGGGGGCGCCTGCCGTGCACAGCAGGATCTGCGGGGTGCCCGCCGTGAGGTCGACGGGGGCGCCGCCGGGCGGCAGGACGTAGCGCGACAGCCGGAATTCGTCGACCGGCGTCTCGTAGAGCTCCTCACCGGTGGGTGAGGCCTCGGGGCGCAGGATGCCGGGCTCGGAGGCTTCGAAGCGGACGATGCGCAGCAGTTCGGGGACGTCGACGTGCTTCGGGGTGAGACCGCAGCGCAGCACGTTGTCCGAGTTGGCCATGATCTCGACGCCCAGACCGCCGAGATAGGCGTGCGGCACTCCCGCGCCGAGGAACATGGCCTCGCCGGGCTGGAGTTGTACGTAGTTCAGCAGCATGGCCGCGATGACGCCGGGGTCGCCGGGGTAGTGGTGGGCGATCTGGGCGTACGGGGCGTGGGCGCCGCCGAGCCGTTCCGCGGCCTCGGCCGCGTCGGCGACCGTGTGTGCCATCTCATCGGGGTCCGCGGTGAGGATCGCCGTGAGGACCTCGCGCAGGGCCCCCTCCTCGGGGTGGGCACGGAGCAGGTCGACGTAGGGCTTGAGCGAGTCGACGCCGAGGGCGGCTATCAGGTCGGCGGCTTCCGCCGGCCTGCGGAAGCCGCACAGCCCGTCGAAGGGCGTGAGCGCGCAGATCAGCTCGGGCTTGTGGTTGGCGTCCTTGTAGGTACGGTGCGGCGCGTTCACCGGGATGCCCCGGCGCTCCTCGTCCGCGTAGCCCTGCTGTGCCTGCGCCAGGTCGGGGTGGACCTGGAGGGACAGCGGGGCGCCGGCCGCGAGCAGCTTGAGCAGGAAGGGAAGGCGGGGGCCGAAGGCGCGGACGGCCGCGGAGCCGAGTTCGCGTTCGGGGTCGGCCGCGATGACGTCCGTGAGGGACTGCTCGGCCGCCCCGGAACTCGAGGAGTCCGCCCCGGGACTCGCGGAGTCCGCCCGGGGACTCCCGGAGTCCGCCCGGGGACTCCCGGAGTCCGCTCCGGCCGGGCGGGTGAGGCGCGAAGGGGCTCCCGGGTGGGCTCCCATCCACATCTCGGCCTGGGGTTCGCCGGTCGGGGCTGTGCCCAGCAGTTCGGGAATGGCAGTGGTGGACCCCCAGGCGTAGGGGCGCACGGTGTTGGAGAGCCGGTCCATGGAGATGTGTCCTCGTGGGATGCGCGGGGGCGTGGGCGCCCAGGGCGGAGGCGGGCGGTCAGGCCCTGTTGTCGGAGGCCAGGGAGGTGTAGACGGCGGCGAAGTCGGTGACCGCGAGGAGCTCGGCGAGGGCTTCGAGCTCGCTGCCCTCCTCCGGTTCGAGTTCGCTGATGGCCGTGTCGTGGCTGAGGGCGAGCTCACGGGCGGCCGGGCTCGCGGTCAGGCCGCCGGCGGGCCGGTCGCGGAGCAGGACGACACGGGCCCGCATGGTTTCGGGTTCGTCCACCCGGTCCCGGAAGAAGTCGTCGGGGTCGCCTCCGGCGGCGAAAGCTCCGGCGAGCAGTCCCCCGTGGGAGGGCAGCGCCTGTGGCAGTTCGGCGACGAGCGCCGGGCGGCCGGCGAGTTCGGCCAGGACGGCGGCGAACCGGCGCCCGACGGGCCCCGCGGCCTCGCCCTCCGTCCAGATGAGGGGCAGGCTGTCGGCGAGTTCCGCGGCGAGGGTCTTGGCCGGGTTGCTGTACGTGGCGATCGCCGGCCCGCAGCGCTCGGCCGTGCGGTCGAGGCGGTCGGCGACCTTCTGCAGCGACTCCGGGGGCGCGTCGATCAGGCCCACCCGGTCCAGCAGGGCGAGCAGGGGGGTGAGCAGGGCCCAGAGCGTGCCGGGGCCCGCCGCCGAGGTCTCGGCGTCGTACTCGCCGTACGGGGCGGACGCCATGGGCACGACGAGCCCGTGCACCCCGTCGACCGCTTCGCGCAGCGGGGAGCGGTCGGGTGCGACGGCGACGACCGTGCAGCCGTGGCGGTACGCCTGCTCGGCGAGCAGCGCGAGACCGGGTTCCGAGCCGTCGGCCGTCGCGATGAGCAGCAGGTCCACGGACCCGGCCCAGCCGGGCAGCGCCCAGCGCAGCGCTCCGGCGGCCGCCGCGACCCCGGTGGGACGGATCGCGGTGACGGGAGCGGAGGCGCCAGCGAGGGCGCCGATCAGGTCGGCGACGCCGGACGCGGCGGTACCGGGGCCCGCGACGAGGACGGCACGGGGCCGGCCTTCGGGGGCCAGAGCGCTTATACCCGCCTCGGCGGCGTGCCGGGTGGCGGTACGGACGCGGGCTCCGGCCTCGGCGGCACCGCGCAGCAGACCTCGCCGGTCGGCTCGGGCCAGGGCTTCCGGTGCGTCGAGCAACGACTCGTCGAGCATGGGGGTGGGCCTCCGATCACCGTGCTGATCAGGAACGCGGGTTACGCGGGGCGGCGGGCCTCGTCGACGAGGAGCACCGGAATGCCGTCCCGGACCGGGTAGGCGAGACCGCAGTCCGTGCCGGTGCAGACGAGCTCGGGGCTTTCGTCCGCGGACCGGTCGTCGAGCCCGGCGTGGCAGGCCGGGCAGGCGAGGATCTCCAGAAGGCCGGCTTCGAGCGGCATGGGGTGGGTCCCTTCGGGCATGCGGTGCGGATCCGGTCCGGACCCGGTTCGGGTCCGCGGAGCTTGGGGCGTGGTCAGCCTACCGCCGGGCCGGGAGGGTCGCGGCCCGGCAGGCCCCGCCCGACGGAGCAAGCGTCGGGCGGCCCGCACGCGGCGGACGGTGCGGGAACCGGCTCCCCGGGCACCGGCTCCCCGGGCGCCTGTTCCCGCGGGCACACGCACCGCGGGCGCCGCACGGTGCGTCCGTCCAGCGCGCCCGTTGTGCCCACGAGGCGCACCGGTCACGCACGGACGAGAGCGAGCACCTCGTCCCGTACCGCCGTCATCGTCTTCTCGTCCCGTGCTTCGACGTTCAGGCGCAGCAGCGGCTCGGTGTTGGAGGCGCGGAGGTTGAACCACCAGTCGCCGCTGGTCACCGTGAGTCCGTCGAGCTCGTCGAACCGCACGTCGTCGCGGCCGTCGTACGCCGTCCTGATCGCCGCCAGGCTGCCTGCCTGGTCGGCCACGGTGGAGTTGATCTCGCCGGAGCCCGAGTAGCGGTCGTACCGGTCGAGGAGCCCGGAGAGCGGGCCCTCCTGGCCGCCGAGCGCGGCGAGGACGTGGAGGGCGGCGAGCATGCCGGTATCGGCGTTCCAGAAGTCGCGGAAGTAGTAGTGCGCGGAGTGCTCGCCGCCGAAGATCGCGCCGTGTTCGGCCATCTCGGCCTTGATGAAGGAGTGGCCGACGCGGGTGCGGACGGGGGTTCCGCCGTTCTCTCGTACGACCTCGGGGACCGACCAGGAGGTGATCAGGTTGTGGATGACGGTGCCCTTGCCCCCGTTGCGGGCCAGCTCGCGGGCGGCGACCAGGGCCGTGATCGCGGACGGGGACACGCCCTCGCCGCGCTCGTCGACGACGAAGCAGCGGTCCGCGTCGCCGTCGAAGGCGAGGCCGAGATCGGCGCCCTCGGCGAGGACACGGGCTTGGAGGTCGACGATGTTCTTCGGGTCGAGGGGGTTGGCCTCGTGGTTCGGGAAGGTTCCGTCGAGCTCGAAGTACATGGGTACGAGGTCGAGGGGGAGGCCGGCGAAGACGGTGGGGACGGTGTGGCCGCCCATGCCGTTGCCCGCGTCCACGACGACCTTGAGCGGCCGGATCCCGGAGAGGCCGACGAGGCCCAGCAGGTGCGCGGCGTAGTCGGTGAGGGTGTCGCGCTCGGTGACCGTGCCCGGGGCGGTGGCGGCCGTGGCGGGGAGCCCCTGTTCCGACCACTGCTCGACGAGCGTGCGGATCTCGGTCAGGCCGGTGTCCTGGCCCACGGGCGCGGCCCCGGCGCGGCACAGCTTGATGCCGTTGTACCGCGCCGGGTTGTGCGAGGCGGTGAACATCGCTCCGGGCAGGTCCAGCGCCCCGGAGGCGTAGTACAGCTGGTCCGTCGAGCAGAGCCCGATGAGGGTCACGTCGGCGCCGCGGGCCGTCGCGCCGCGGGCGAAGGCCGCGGCCAGACCGGGCGAGGACGGCCGCATGTCGTGGCCGATCACGATCGCGTCCGCTTCGGTGACGTGGACGAAGGCGGCGCCGAACAGTTCGGCCAGCGGCTCGTCCCACTGGTCGGGCACGACTCCGCGCACGTCGTACGCCTTCACGAGCTGCGACAGGTCAGCAACCACGGCCGGTCCTCCTGGAGTCATTACGGAGCGCCCAAACTACCGGGCTCCCGTGAACTCCCGGTCAGGGGAGCATCCAACCCAGTACCGCCGTGCTCTGCGCCATCACGACCAGGCACATCACCAGCAGCAGCCCCAGGCTCCACGGCAGGACCTTGCGCAGCAGATCGCCTTCGCGTCCGGCGAGGCCGACGGCCGCGCAGGCGATCGTCAGGTTCTGCGGGGAGATCATCTTGCCCAGCACCCCGCCGGAGCTGTTGGCGGCGGCGAGGAGTTCCGGCGAGAGGCCGGACTCCCGTGCGGCGGACACCTGGAGGGCGCCGAAGAGGGCGTTGGCCGAGGTGTCGGAGCCGGACACGGCGACGCCGAACCAGCCGAGCACCGGGGAGAGGAAGGCGAGTCCGGCGCCCGCCGCCGCGACGGACTGGCCGATGGTGGCGGCCTGTCCGGAGAGGTTCATGACGTAGGCGAGGGCGAGCACGGACGTCACGGTGAGGATCGCGTAGCGCAGTTCGTGGACGGTGGCCGCCCACTCCCGCGCCGCGGTACCGGCCCGTACGCCGATGACGCCGGCGGTGACCAGGCCCGCGAACAGGACGAGGGTGCCGCCCGTGCCGAGGAGCGGGAGGGAGAACACGTTGGCACCGACCGGTTCGCCGTCGGGTCCCGCGACGTCGAGGAGCGGCCAGTCGAAGACCTGTGTCGCCTCGGCCAGCAACCGCTTGACGGGCGGGATCTGGGCGAGGGAGAACACCGCGACGATCAGCGCGTACGGGGCGTAGGCGCGCAGCACCTCACGGCGCGGGTCCTCCTGGTCCAGGTCCTCGCTGCGCACGCCCGTCAGCACGGCCGCGCGTACGGGTTCGGCGGCGGGCCTGCGGGCGCCGGGGACGGCGATCAGCGCCCCGGCGCCCACCAGCGCCGCCGCGATGTCGGCGAGCTGCGCGGAGACGAAGTTGGACGCGGCGAACTGCGCGACGGCGAAGGCCACTCCGCAGACGAGTGCGGGCAGCCAGGTCTCCCGCAGTCCTCGCTTGCCGTCGACCAGGAAGACCAGGATCAGCGGGACGACGAGCGCGAGCAGCGGGGTCTGGCGGCCGACGACCGTGGCGACGTCGTCCAGCGGCAGTCCGGTGACCTGCGCGAGCGTCACCACGGGCGTGCCCATGGCGCCGAAGGCGACCGGCGCGGTGTTGGCGACCAGCGAGATGACGGCGGCCTTCACCGGGTCGAAGCCGAGGGCGACGAGCATGACCGAGCAGATCGCGACGGGTGCGCCGAAGCCGGCCAGCGCCTCAAGGAGCGCACCGAAGCAGAAGGCGATGACCAGCGCCTGGATGCGGGGGTCGTCGGAGACCCGGCCGAAGGAGCGCCGCAGGATGTCGAAGTGCTGGGTACGGACGGTCATCCGGTACACCCAGAGGGCGTTGACGACGATCCACATGATCGGGAAGAGCCCGAAGAGGACGCCGTGCGCCCCTGCGGACAGCGTCTGCCCCACGGGCATGCCGAACGCCAGCCAGCCGACGAGCACGGCGACGGCGAGCCCGATCAGTCCGGCACGGTGGGCCTTCATGCGGACGGCGCCGAGCAGCACCAGAACGGTCACCAGTGGCAGGGAAGCGACAAGCGCGGACAGAGCGAGCGAATCGGCTACGGGTTCGAGTTGCTGGACAAACACACAGACCTCCCCGGATTCCGTGATGCGGAAGCGATCTCTCACGGGTGGGGGAATGGTCGTGTCCGCGACAAGCCATCGTCAATGCTCCGTACCGGGAAATCTTCTTCCGGACAGATGCCGGTCAGACGCCGGACGGAGGTGGCGGGTGGGGCAGGAGGTGCGTCAGGTGAGGCAGGAAGTGCGGGAGGTACGTCAGGAGTCCGGGGAACGCAGCACCCGGAGATGCCCCCGGCGCGCGACCTCCACCGGGTCCGCCGCACGCGGTCCCCTGCCACCCTGCTGACGGTCCTGGGGCCGCGCCGCCTCGCGCACGGCGTTGGCGAGCGCTTCGAGATCGTCACCGCTGGGCCGGGTGGGAGCCGAGGGGTCGGCGAGCCGGACGACTTCCCAGCCACGCGGCGCGGTGAGGCGCTCACCGTGCTCGGCACAGAGGTCGTAGCAGTGGGGCTCGGCATAGGTGGCGAGCGGGCCGAGGACCGCGGTCGAGTCGGCATAGACGTACGTCAGTGTCGCGACGGCGGGACGGCCGCACGCGGTTCGCGAACAGCGACGTACAGGGCTCACGATGTTGGACGGTACCGCACTCTTGAGCGGGCTGCGACGACTCTCCCCCAGCACACCCCCTCGTGTCGCCCCGGAAACGTGCCCCACATGGCTCCGGCGCAACCGTTCCGACCTGTGCGGCAGCCCGTACGCGTGCGCTGATTCGCGGTCGTCGGGGACATGCGGAGCGGCCGTTCGGCGAGGGTTCCGCGATCGGAGCAGGGGCCGAAACCGCCCCCGGCCCTGGCCTGAATGTTCATCCGGGGACATCTGAGGGGCATCCGGCGGACCTGTGGAGAACCCGTGATCGCCCCGGCCCGAGGAGAGTTACGCTGCGTCGGTGATGGACAGTCCCGTACCGCCCCACCCGTCCGAGCCACGGCCCCGCCGCCGCGACCGCCATGGCCGCGGCATGCGCGGACCGGTCGCCCCGCCCCAGGTGCCGCTGTCCGTCAGCAGGGCCGAGAGCTTCCGCGATCTCGTCCAGGATTCGGTGGAACGGCTGGAGCGGCGCTGGCCGCAGCTGGCGGACGTCGACTTCCTGGTCCTCGATGTGCCGGGCTCGCTCGAGGAGACGGTGCCACTGGGCCGCTCGCTGTCGGCCGCGAAGGGACAGCCCGCTCAGATCGTCGTCTACCGGCGTCCCGTCGAGATCCGCACCAAGAGCCGCGACGAGCGCGCCATGCTGGTGCACGAGGTCGTCGTGGAACAGGTCGCGGAGCTGCTCGGCCTCTCACCCGAGTCGGTCGACCCGCGCTACGGGCAGGACTGAGGGCCCGCAGCGCGCGGCCTCAGTCGTCCAGGACCGACAGATCCTGCTCCGCCGCGGGCACCTCGACCGTGCCCCCGTCGTCCGGCAGCGTCTGCACGGTGAACATGCCGACGCCGCCTTCCGCGATCGTCAGCGTGCGGGCGGCGTGCACCGGGCCGCCCGACTCCGTCTCCACGGTCAGGGCGTAGCCGCCCTTGAGGCCGGCCGGAGTCTCGGGCGTGACCTCGATGGTCGTGCCGCCCTTGACCGTGTACGTCTTGACGGTCGCCTCACCGCTCTCACTGCCCGCCGACGCCGTGACCTTGACCTTGGCCGTTTCGCCCGGGGCGGTCAGGGAAAGGACCGAGCCCTTCGCCCGGTTGTCGGCGACGCTCGCCCGTTCGCCCACGGCGCCGGTCGCCGGGATGAACGCGACCTCCTGCTTGGCGCCGGTACCGCGCACCACACGCAGCGCGGCGACCACCGGCGTCGCGCTGCCGTCGACGGGCGACAGCCGGAGCGAGCCGGGCTCCCCCCGGGTGACGTCCTTGAGGTCGACGCTCGCGGTCATCTGCGACTTGATGTGCAGGGTGGCGTTCCCCGCCGGTGAGAACGTCGCGTTCTTGCCCAGGAGCTGGACCTTCACATCGGCGTCGTCCTCCCCGGGCGCGTACGCCACCAGACGTACGGAGGTGGCGTCGGCCGGGATCCCGGGCAGGATCTGGGTACCCGCCGGGTCCGCGGAGGCGGCCAGCCAGTCACTGCCCACCCCGTCCTCGGCGGCACTCACGACCGCGCCGACGCGTCCCGACCGGGTGGTGACGTGGACGGTCACGTTCTCGGCGGCCTCGCTGGTCAGGGTCGAGATCAGCATCGGGACGCTCGACCTCGCCGGAACCGTGATGCCCTCCCCCACATCGGAATCAAGGGGGCCCTCGGCGCCGTACAGCTCGATGTCGGCGACGGCGGCGGTGTCGTCGGGGTTGGTCAGGTGGACGTAGTCCTGACGGTCCTCGCCGGTGCTCGCGCCCGGGAACCAGAAGTCCGTGTCGGGGCCGGTGCAGCTGACACCGAGCAGGCCACGGGCGCTGCCGGCGGCGGCCGTGGTGGTCTGCTGGGCGGTCCAGCCGGGGGCGAACTCTCCGGTGGCGGTGCCGACGAGCGCGGGGGCGTCGGACGCGGAGGTGTCGGCCGTGGCCGGCCTGCCGAGGTCCTTCAGGGAGACGACGGGCTTGTCGCCCGCCTTCTTCTCCTTGTCCTCGTCCTTGTCCTTCTCGTCCTTCGCCTTGTCCGCCGGCTCCTCCCCGTCCGTCGGAAGGGGCTCGGCCGGCTTCAGTTCGGCGGCACCGGCCTCCCCGCCGCTCTCCCCCGACGGGGTGAAGGACGTGTACGTCGTCTCCGCGACGTCGGACATGCTCGGCGCCGGGCAGAGCAGGCTGGAGCGCTCGACGGGAAGCCGGGCCGCGGCCTTCGGCTCCGCCACGCTCTCGTCACCGGGCGCGGTGACCGCGGCGAAACCGGTCACGGCGGCGAGGGCGACGACGCCCGCGATGAGGGACAGGGGGGTGGACTTCACTCGGACTCGCCTCGCGATGCGTTGCCGTTGCCGTTGCCGTTCGGCCACGGTTCCTGGCCGAACGGGGTGGTGTTCTCGTCAGGCCCGTCGTACGGGGCGGCTTCGCCCGCCCCCGCGGCGTAGGGCTGCTGCTGGGCGTAGCCGTACGGGTCGTAGGCACCCTGCTGCTGGTACGGGTCCTGCTGGTAGGGACCGGCCTGGTAGTACTGGCCGGCGTCCTGCCCGCCCTGGTACTGGCCGTAGTCGGCGCCCTGGTACTGCTGCGCGTCCCACTCCCCGTAGTTCTGCTGCGGAACCGCCGCGTAGGTGCCGGTGCCGTCCTGGTCACCCGGGACCGCCGCGTACGCACCCGTGCCGTCCTGGCCCGGGACCGCCGCGTACGGATCGGCGCTCTGCTGCGCCGGGATGTACTCCGCCGGTGCCTGCTCCGGAACGACGGGAGCCGCCTCGCCGTATCCGGTCGCCGTGCCGTCCTCCGCGTACGCCGCCCCTGCGACGGCTTCGTCGCCCGCCGTCACCGCTTCCGCCTGGGCCGCCGCGCGCAGCCTGCGTGCCCGGCGTCCCTCCCCGGCGACCGGCTCGGCCGCGACGGCCTCGGTCTCCTCGGGCAGGTCGTCGTCGATCTCCCGGCGCCGGCCCGGCAGGGCCAGCACCACCAGGACGACGCCGAGCGCCACCTGCGCCCAGACCCAGACGGTGTGCGTGACGGGTGCGTCGTACGTCAGGTCCAGCGTGCCGCCCTCGGTGGGCAGCTCGAAGCCCTGTGCCCAGCCGTCCACGGTCTTCGGGGTCAGGGCCCGGCCGTCGAGGGTGGCCTGCCAGCCCGGGGCGGCCGCGTCGGCGAGGCGCAGTACCCGGCCGGCGCCGCCCTCGGGGATCTCGGTGTGCGCCTCGACGGCCAGCGACCCGACGGGGACGGGCCCGGCCCCGTCGTCACCGGCGGGGACGATCGCGAGCCGGGATACCTGGCGGTCGACCCGCCACAGGGCGCTGCCGTCCAGCTGGCTGAGCCGGCTCAGACCCGGGGTCGAGTCCAGCACCCGGCTCATCTGCCGCGGCGCTCCGTCCCGTACGAGGACGTAGCGGATCGCGAAGCCGCTGAGCTGGCTGCCCTGGTCGGCGCCGGAGCCCGCGACCAGGTTGGCGACGACCTTGTCGAGGTGGGTGTTGCTGCCGCCCGCCTCGGTGAGCTCGGCGTCGCCCAGCCGGGCGCCCGAGCCGCGGACCAGGCTGTAGGAGACGGCGGACGGTGACGTGCCGCCGAGCACCAGGGTGCGCGCCTGGTCGCGGGTACTGCTCTCCTCCGCGACGAAGGCGGGCACCTGCACGGGGTCGCGGCGCTCCACCGGACCGTCCGCGCCGCCGATCATCCAGCCGGCCGCGGCCAGGGCCGGGGCGAGCCCGGCGGCCAGGGCGATCAGCGCGGCGACCGGCTGACGCCAGCCGAAGCTCAGTGCGGCGACCCGTACCCGGGCGCCGTCCGCGCCGAGCAGGGCGGCGGCGAGCAGCGCGATGCCGTAGACGAGGGTGGCGGGTCCCGCCCAGGTGGATCCGTTGGAGATCCCCGCGAAGACCAGGGAGACGAGCACGACGACCCAGGCGGTACGGATCGCGAACTGCCGCTCCCCGCGCAGCAGGGCGGCCAGCGCCGCCAGCACGATGCCGAGCAGCAGGACACCGCCTGCGGCCTTGGGGCCGCCGGGGCTGATGCCGAGCAGGTCGAGGGCGGACGCCGTGCCCGTACCGATGTCGAGCCCGGCCTCCTTCAGGAAGCCGGACGGACCGGCCAGCAGGGAGAGCGACCAGGGCGCGAGGATCAGGATCGGGGTGCCGACCGTGGCCAGGAAGCGCAGCCCGTACGCGGCGATGTCGCCCCGGCGCAGCACGAGCACGCCGATGCCGAGGACCACCGCGAGCGGCCAGACGATCGGCGTGAACGCCGTCGTGAGGGTGAGCAGCAGGGTGTACGCCCAGGTGGCGCGCCAGCTGCCGCGTGCGCCGGAGCCGTCTCCCCGCAGCCCGTGCGCGGCGACGGCCGCGCGGGCGATCAGCGGGAGCAGGACGGCCAGGACGGCTGTGCCGAGACGCCCGGTGGCCAGCGCACCGGTGGCGGCGGGCAGGAAGGCGTAGGCGACGCTCGCCCAGGCCCTCAGGAGCCGGGACTCGAGCAGCGGCCGGGAGGCGAAGTACGCGGTGAGTCCGGCGAGCGGGACCGAGCAGACGAGCAGGAGGGTGAGCGCGAAGCCCGTGGAGCCGAGGAACAGCACCGACAGGGCGGCGATCACACCGAGGTAGGGCGGCGCGGACTGGGTCCCGCCGGTACCGACCGGGTGCCAGCCGTCCGCGTAGCGCCCCCAGAGGTCGGAGACGTCGGAGGGGGCGGGCAGCAGTGCGCCGCCCGCGAGGGCGCCGCCGCCGAGGAGGGACCGGCAGGCCACCAGGGAGACGACGAGGAGGAGCGCGAAGAGCACGGGGCCCGGCTTGCGGCCGACCTTCTTGAGCCGGGCGAACTGTTCGATCTCCAGGAAGTCGGCGTCGTCACCGCCGGGCCCGGACTCGACAACTCCGTGCCGTGAGCCGCCGGTGTCGGAGTCGGTGCGGTTGCCGAAGTTGCCCGCGACCTGTTCGACAGTGGCGCGGACCGTGGCGCCGGGCGGCGGGAAGAGCGACCTCAGCTCCGCCGCGTCCACCGTTCCTCTGCCGCGCGCGCGGCGTGCGGCGATGATCCGCCCGGGGCGCAGCAGGGTGCCGAAGAGCCCGGCGACCTCGTCGAGTGCCTGCCCGGGCACCTTGCCGACGAGGTAGGCGAGGGTGCGCAGCAGGGTGCCGACGACGAGGCGGAGCAGGGACCACGGCAGCTGTTTGCCGCGGGCGTTGACGAGCATCGTGTAGACGGCGCCCGCCTTGTCGACGCGGTGCGGGCTGGCGACGGAACGTCCGGCACAGTCGATGGGGCGGCGTTCCCTGGCGGAGGCCTCGGCGTGCCGCAGGACGGCGTCGGGGGCGACGAGCACCCGGTGCCCGGCCATGTGCGCGCGCCAGCAGAGGTCGACGTCGTCACGCATCAGCGGGAGCCTGCGGTCGAAGCCGCCGAGCTCCTCCCAGACGTCGCGGCGCACCAGCATGCCCGCGGAGGAGACGGAGAGCACCGTACGGACCTGGTCGTGCTGACCCTGGTCCTGTTCCCGGCGGTCGAGTCCGGTCCAGCGGCGTCCGCTGTTGGCGATGGAGACGCCGACCTCGAGAAGCTGCTTGCGGTCGTACCAGCCGCGCAGCTTGGGTCCGACGATCGCGGCGTGCTTGTCGTTGTCGACGACGCGCAGCATCTCGGCGAGCGCGTCCGGCTCGGGGGCGCTGTCGTCGTGCAGCAGCCAGAGCCACTGGACGGGTTCGCCGTGCGGAAGCTCCGGCAGGTCGTACGCGTCGTCGCGCCAGCTCCGGGTGACCGGGTCCCAGCCGCTGGGCCGCTTCAGGTACGGCAGGTCGTCGGGGGTGAGGACACCCGCCGTGCGGGTCGCCTCGTCGACGGCGGTGCCGAAGCTCGTACGCCGTGCGAGGTGGAGGACGCGCTCACCGCCGAGCGCCTCGGTGACCAGGCGGGCGGAGTCGTCGGCGCTGCCGGTGTCGGCGGCGACGACGTTCTGTACGGGGCGCTCCTGCCCGAGCAGTCCGCCGAGCACGTGGGGCAGCCATCGTGCGCCGTCGTGCGAGACGAGCACGGCGGTGACGACGTGCCGGGGGAACTCTGGGGCGGCGGCGGCCTCGTTCGGCGCCGCCGAGTGGCTGTGCACGGACATCGGGGTACGGGCCCTCCGGCCGGGTCCGGAGGGGGTCCCCCCGGGGGCTGCATCGGTGTACACGCGCGCCCCGGCGGGGCGTTGGCGCGTCTCTCGGACGGGGCCCCACACTAACGGTACGGATGTCCGCCCCGCGCCGAGCGGTTGACCGGCGGGAACCGGAGACAGCCGGAGATGGCCGGACATGGCCTGACATGCCGACGGCCTGGGGGCAGCACCCTGTACAGAGGGTGCGGCCCCCAGGCCATCGCGGTCCGGGAGTCCGGGGCGTCCGGGGCGCCCGGGTACGCGGCGTCAGACGGCCGCCTTCTTCAGGCGTCGCCGCTCACGCTCGGACAGGCCGCCCCAGATCCCGAACCGTTCGTCGTTGTTGAGGGCGTACTCAAGGCATTCGGAACGGACTTCACAGGCGAGACAGACCTTCTTGGCCTCGCGGGTGGAGCCGCCCTTTTCAGGAAAGAAGGACTCGGGGTCGGTCTGGGCGCACAGCGCGCGCTCCTGCCAGCCGAGCTCTTCGTCCGCGTCCTCGACCAGCAGTTGCTGGAACAGCTCGGTCATGTGCGCCCCTCGTCTGTCTCTTGCGTCCCGTGATGCGGCCGTTATCGATGCGACCGAACGACACGAGTGAAATTACAAGTGTGTAGCTCTGGGCCAGTCAAGCGAAGATCTGCTATTGGCCTCGGTATTCACTCTGCGGAACCAAGCGTATGCAGTAAGTGTTCAAATCACCAAAAACCTGACATATGCCATCGGCGTCATCCACTGCCACTTCCCACCGAGTGAGACGAGCGAGGCCGCACCGATGTTTCGATTTGATCACTGGAGCGACCAAGATCACAGTAGGGTCACGGGTTCTCAAGCGCGTTTACGGACACGGTTGATGCGCCACCTTGCCGACCTGATGGCTGCTAAAACCTTTCTCCACACCCGACAACCGGATGGAGTGAAACATTGCCGCCAAATCGGTCATTGGGTTGACAGAGGGCGGATCCAGCAGGTCTCCTTGACTTCATGCCAGCGACCGCAGCCACGTACACGACCCACACCCGTGGGTTCCGTACCGCTGTCCAGGCCCGCTGTTGCTGTTCCAGCTGTCACAGCTGTTGAAGCCCTGGCGCTCCAGCTCTGATCCAGCTTCGTCCCACCGCTTTCCGGCCTCCGCGACACCCCCCGCACGCGCATCCACATGCCGAGGAATCACCGCACCCATGAACAGCGACAGCGACCTCTCGATCGCCGGCGACATCCTTGAAGTCCAGCACCTTCTCCAGCCGGCCAGCCCCCATCCCTCCACCGTGGCCGGGTTCGTCGGACTCGCCCGCTCCATCGCCGCCGACCGCGCCCGGTGGGCCCCACTCGTCCGGTACGACACCACGACCCGCTGGTACCACCGGCTGCAAGCCGGGCCCGGCTACGAGGTATGGCTGCTCAGCTGGGTCCCCGGCCAGGGCAGCGGCCGCCACGACCACGGCCTCTCCTCCGGCGTACTCACGGTCCTGGACGGCGAGTTGACCGAGCACACGGCGCGCGGGGGGCAGGCCCTGAACGCGGGCGCACAACGCGTCCTCGCCCCGGGATACGTCCACGAGGTCGTCAACGACTCCCTCGAACCCGCCGTCAGCCTGCACGTCTACTTCCCGGGCCTGACGGACATGCCGATGCACGCTGCGCAGTGCGCCCCGGCAGCCGAGGACGTCGTACGGGCCTGACAGTCCCGCCCGTCGCCCACCACCACCCCCACAAGGATCAGGCTTCGCCTGACAGTCCCACCCGTCGCCCACCACCACCCCCACAAGGATCAGGCTTCGCCTGACAGACTGTTGTGCATGCGCATTGTGGTTCTGGCCGGCGGTATCGGTGGTGCTCGTTTCCTGCGTGGCCTCAAACAGGCCGCGCCCGACGCGGACATCACGGTGATCGGCAACACCGGCGACGACATCCATCTGTTCGGGCTGAAGGTCTGCCCCGACCTCGACACCGTGATGTACACCCTCGGCGGTGGCATCAACGAGGACCAGGGCTGGGGGCGTACCGACGAGAGCTTCCAGGTCAAGGAGGAGCTCGCGGCGTACGGCGTGGGGCCCGAGTGGTTCGGCCTCGGCGACCGCGACTTCGCGACCCACATCGTCCGTACGCAGATGCTCGGCGCGGGCTATCCGCTGAGCGCGGTCACCGAGGCGCTCTGCGCGCGGTGGAACCCCGGGGTCCGGCTGATCCCGATGTCCGACGACCGCGTCGAGACGCATGTCGCGGTGGACGTCGACGGCGAGAGCAAGGCCATCCACTTCCAGGAGTACTGGGTGAAGATGCGCGCCTCCGTGCCCGCGCAGGCGGTCGTGCCCGTGGGAGCGGAGCAGGCCAAGCCCGCGCCGGGCGTCCTGGAAGCCATCGCCGGGTCCGACGTCATCGTCTTCCCGCCGTCCAACCCCGTCGTGTCGGTGGGCACCATCCTCGCCGTGCCCGGTATCCGGGAGGCGATCGCCGAGGCCGGGGTCCCCGTCGTCGGGCTCTCCCCCATCGTCGGTGACGCGCCCGTGCGCGGCATGGCCGACAAGGTGCTGGCCGCGGTGGGCGTCGAGTCCACCGCCGCAGCCGTCGCCCGTCACTACGGTTCGGGACTGCTCGACGGCTGGCTCGTCGACAGCGTGGACGCCGGAGTGGTCGACGAGGTCGAGTCGGCGGGAATCCGCTGCCGCGCCGTCCCGCTGATGATGACCGACACGGACGCCACCGCCGAGATGGCCCGGCAGGCCCTGGCGCTGGCCGAGGAGGTACGGGCATGAGCGGCGGGCCGGCCGACGGGACACCCTCGTACCGGGTGTGGGCCCTGCCCGGGATCCCCGAGGTGCGGGAGGGCGACGACCTCGCGAAGCTCATCGCCGGCACGGAACCGGGCCTGGTGGAAGGTGACGTCGTGCTGGTCACCTCGAAGATCGTCTCCAAGGCGGAGGGCCGGATCGTCGAGGCCACGGACCGGGAGGCGGCGATCGACGCCGAGACCGTCCGGGTGGTCGCCCGGCGCGGGACGCTCAGGATCGTGGAGAACCGGCAGGGGCTCGTCATGGCCGCCGCCGGGGTCGACGCCTCGAACACCCCGGCCGGGACGGTGCTGCTGCTGCCCGAGGACCCGGACGCGTCGGCCCGGCTGATCCGGGACGGGCTGCGGGACTCGCTCGGGGTCGACGTCGGCGTCGTCGTCACGGACACCTTCGGACGCCCCTGGCGCAGCGGCCTGACGGACGTGGCGATCGGAGCGGCGGGGGTCAGGGTCCTCGACGATCTCCGGGGCGGCACCGACGGACACGGCAACCCGCTGAGCGCGACCGTCGTCGCCACGGCCGACGAACTGGCTTCGGCCGGTGACCTGGTGAAGGGCAAGACGTCCGGGCTGCCCGTCGCGGTGGTACGCGGACTTCCGCACGTGGTGGCCGGCCCCGGCGCGTCCGACGAGGGCGCCCGGGCGATGGTGCGGGTCGCGGCCGACGACATGTTCCGGCTGGGTACGTCCGAGGCGGTGCGGGAAGCGCTGAACCTCCGGCGCACCGTGCGGGAGTTCGCGGACGAACCCGTCGACCCCGGGGCCGTACGGCGTGCGGTGGCGGCGGCGGTCACGGCTCCGGCGCCCCACCACACGACACCGTGGCGGTTCGTCCTGCTGGAGTCGGCGGATGCGCGGACCCGGCTGCTCGACGCCATGCGCGACGCGTGGATCGCGGATCTGCGGCGGGACGGGCGCGGCGAGGAGTCGATCGCCAGGCGCGTGCGGCGGGGCGACGTCCTGCGCAACGCGCCGTATCTGGCGGTGCCGTGTCTCGTGATGGACGGCTCGCACACCTACGGGGACGAGCGCCGGGACGCCGCGGAGCGCGAGATGTTCGTGGTCGCCGCCGGTGCGGGCGTACAGAACTTCCTGGTGGCGCTCGCGGGTGAGCGGCTCGGCTCGGCGTGGGTGTCCTCGACGATGTTCTGCCGGTCCGTGGTGCGTGAGGTGCTGGACCTGCCGGAATCCTGGGACCCGCTGGGCGCGGTGGCCGTCGGACGGCCGCTGGGGACACCGTCGGAGCGGGCCGCCCGGGACCCCGAGGCGTTCATCGCGGTGCGCTGAGGACCGGTCACAGCCGGGCGATGTCGCGCGGCGTCATCCGGGGGGCCCGGCGGGCCGGGGTGTGACCCGAGAGCATGATCAGGCGGGTCGCCCGGTGCCGCTGGCCGTCGTACGGGGCGAGGAGCGCCAGCATCTCCTCGTCGTCGGCGTTCCTGTTGCCCGCGAGCGCGTGGCCCACGATGCCCGGCAGGTGGAGGTCGCCGACCGTCACCGCGTCCGCAGCGCCGTTCGAGCGTTGCAGGGTCTCCGCGGCGGTCCAGGGTCCGATGCCCGGGATCAGCTGCAGCCGGGCCATCGCCTCGGGGAGCTCCATCGCGGCCGCCTCCTCCATGCGCCGGGCCACCCGGACCGCGCGCAGGATCGTCGCGGAGCGCTTCGCGTCCACGCCTGCGCGGTGCCACTCCCAGGACGGGATCAACGACCAGGTCCTGGCGTCCGGCATGACGTACAGGCCGTGCGTGCCGAACGCCTGGTCGGTGGGGCCGGGGGCGGGGGTGCCGTGGGTGCGGACCAGCAGCCGCCAGGCGCGGTAGGCCTCGTCGGTGGTGACCTTCTGTTCCAGGACCGAGGGGATCAGGGACTCCATGACCAGCCCGGTGCGCAGCAGACGCAGACCCGGCCGGCTGCGCTGGGTCAGGGCGACCAGCCGGTGGCGCGGGCGGAAGGCGTCCGGGGTGTCGTCCGCGCCGAGCAGCGCCGGGAGCCCGTCCAGGAGCCACTGGGCTCCCGGCCCCCAGGCCGCCGCGTGGATCACGCCGTCGCGGGACGCCGAGACGCGCAGGGTGCCGGGGCCGGCCGGGGTGCGGGTGGCACGCCAGAAGGTTCCGTCGGGCAGTGCCCGGTAGGCGGGGTCCGCCGGGCCGCGCCGCAGAGGGCTCAGGACCAGCCTCAGGTCGAGCGGCCCCGGCGGTGTCCAGCTCCGGGTCCGCGGCGGGGCGCACTCCTCCGCCGCCGGCTCCTGCCGGGGCACGGTGGTGCGGGGTACGAAGCGTCCTGCCACGGGTGAGTCCTCGGTCGTCGGGGGGTGCCTATCGAGGGTAAGGCCGACGAGGACCGTTCACTGATCGGACGAGAAGCGGACCGAGCCGGCCGGGAGGACCGCGCCGCACCAGATACGGATTCCGTCGCGCAGTTCGTTGTCGGCGCCGACCTGGGCGCCGTCGCCGATCACCGCGCCCGTGAGGACCGAACGGCTGCCGATCCGGGCGCCGGCTCCGACCAGCGAGTCGGTGACCACCGCGCCCGGTTCCACGACGGCGCCGTCCAGCACGGTGGAGCCCGAGATCCTGGCTCCCTCGCCGATCAGCGCGCCCTCGCCGATGACCGTACCGCCGGTGAGCTTGGCGTCGGCGGCCACGGAGGCGGTGGGCAGGACGAGCCGGTCGCCGCGACGGCCGGGAACCGCGGGGGACGGGGCGCGGCCGAGAACCAGGTCGGCCGAGCCGCGTACGAACGCCTGCGGGGTGCCGAGGTCCAGCCAGTACGTGGAGTCCACCATGCCCTGGAGGTGGGCGCCGGCGGCCAGCAGGCCGGGGAAGGTCTCGCGCTCCACGGAGACCGGCCGGCCGGCCGGGACGGTGTCGATGACCGACCTGCGGAAGACGTACGCGCCCGCGTTGATCTGGTCGGTGACTATCTCCTCGGGTGTCTGCGGCTTCTCCAGGAAGGCCGTCACCCTGCCCGTGCCGTCCGTCGGTACGAGACCGAAGGCGCGCGGGTCCTCCACCCTGGTGAGGTGCAGGGAGACGTCCGCCCCGGAGGTGGCGTGCGCGGCGACCAGGGCCCGGATGTCGAGGCCGGTGAGGATGTCCCCGTTGAACACGATGACGGGTTCGTCCGGGCCTGCGGCCAGCCGCGACGCCACGTTCCTGAGGGCTCCGCCGGTACCGAGGGGTTCGTCCTCGGTGACGTACTCGATGGAGAGGCCGAGCGACGAACCGTCACCGAAATACGGTTCGAACACCTCCGCGAGGTAGGACGTCGCGAGCACGATGTGCTCCACCCCGGCTGCTCTGGCCCGCGCCAGCTGGTGCGTGAGGAACGGCACCCCCGCCGCGGGGACCATCGGCTTCGGGGTGTGCACCGTGAGCGGACGCAGCCGAGTGCCCTTGCCACCGACCAGGAGAATCGCTTCTTTTGCCTCTGTCACAGCACCGTCTCTGCTTCCTGCTGGGGCCGGGCCTCGTTCGGCTGGCCAGTGTATGCAGACCGTTCGAAGCCCTCCCGGTCAGCGGCCCTGCAGCTTCGCCGAACTGGTCCGGGCAGTGCCGAGCTTCTTGTAGAGACGAATTCCGGGGCATTCGGTTGCGAACCCGTCGCGGTGCCCGGAGATGACGTTGAGTTTGGCCTTCGCGCCCTTCTTGTACTTGCCGCTGCCCCCGGAGACGAGCGTGACCTTGCCCTTGGGGTTGCGGCCGAACAGGCCGAGCTTCCATGCGGTGAGTTTGGCGATCGCGGTGACCGCGGCGGCGGGCGGGTTCTTCGAGCTGTAGGTCCCGAGTACGGCGATGCCCATGCTGTTCGTGTTGAAACCGAGGGTGTGGGCCCCGAGGACCGCCTTCGACACGCCACCGGCGCGTCCCTCGTAGATCTTCCCGCACTTGTCGACGGCGAAGTTGTAGCCGAAGTCCCGCCAGCCGCTGCTCTTGACGTGGTAGCGGTAGATACTGCGCAGGACGGAGGGCGCCTGGGCGCAGGTGTAGTTGTTGCCGGTGGCGCTGTGATGGACGAACGCGGCCTTGACGGTCGAGGTGTAGGCAAAGTTCCGTTCGCGCAGGCTCTCGTCGGCACCCCAGCCCTTGCGGGTGACGATGCCCGGGCGCGGTCCCACGAACGGCTTGGCGCCCGCCGCGACGACCGCCTGCTCCTCCGACTCGGCCTTGCTCAGGGGGGCGATCTCGGAGGCCCCCAGCGGGGCGAGGTCGGCGTTGACGGCGGAGCTCTCGGCCGCCGCCATGCTGAGGCCCGCGGACTCCGGGAGGGCTCCGGACTGGACGGCCGTGACGGGTGTCGCGGTGCCCGCCGACGGTGTGACGGCGGACGGGGTGCCCTGGGTGGGGGTGGCCTCCGCGCGCGACTGCTCCGGGTCATCGCCCGGGTCGACGAGTTCCACCTGGAGGCCCGTGGGGAGGGGTTCGGTGCCGACGGCGCCGCTTCGCGGCCCGGCGCTCTCGGAACGTACGCGTACCTCGACGCCGTCCGAGTCGCCGACCCAGAGGGGAGCGGTGGAGCCGCGCACCGTGCCCGATTCACGCTCGGGGCTGCCCGCGTCGGCGGCGTGGTCGGTGTTGTGGGTCTCGAGGGACTGCCAGGCGGACCACGTGGTGGTGCCGGTCGCGCGGGTGCGGACCTGGACGGTGCCGTGCAGTTCGGCGTCGGCGTCGTCCCAGACCACGCCGACGAGCGAGAAGCGGTGCGAGTTCCGCCGGAGCAGCCCTTGTGCGGCCGTGGGGTCCATGGATTCGGTGGGTTGGCCGGAGGCCCGCGGTGCCGCGTCGGTGAGCGGCCGCAGGGGCAGTGACTGGGTCGAACCCGCGGGTTCGGCCTTGGTGGCCGCGGGCGCCTGTGCGACCGGGGCCTGGACGGGGGCGGCGAGCGCGGGCGCGGCGAGCGGGAGGGTGAGTGCCGTCGCGCAGGTGACGCCGATCGAGGTTGCAAGAAGTGCACGCATACAGGAAATCCTTGACAGAATCCGGCATTTCCGGCTACTGGAGTGCAGCTGCCATCACTTGACGCACCGTCTGCCGAACCGGTGTACGAAGCACCGGTCACGCCCTGTCGGGCCGACGCCGCCGCGTACCCTTGCGCGGATGAACGCCAGTGATCGCACCCCCGCCGACCTGCTGCGATCCGCGCTCGCCGCGGACCCCGCCCGCCCCCTCGTCACCTTCTACGACGACGCAACCGGAGAGCGCGTCGAACTGTCGGTGGCCACCTTCGCCAATTGGGTGGCCAAGACCGCCAATCTGCTCCAGGGCGACCTGGCCGCCGAGCCGGGCGACCGGCTCGCTCTGCTGCTCCCCGCCCACTGGCAGTCGGCCGTCTGGCTGCTCGCCTGCTCGTCCGTGGGCGTCGTCGCCGAGGTGCAGGGCGATCCGGCGTCCGCCGATCTGGTCGTCAGCGGACCGGACACGCTCGACCGGGCCCGCGCCTGCCGCGGCGAGCGGGTCGCGCTGGCCCTTCGGCCGCTGGGCGGCCGGTTCCCGCAGCCTCCCGAGGGGTTCGCGGACTACGCCGTGGAGGTGCCTGGCCAGGGCGACCGCTTCGCACCGTACGCCCCGGTGGACCCGGCGGCCCCCGCCCTGTCCGTCGGCGGCACCGTCCTGACGGCGGACCAGCTGGTCACCCGGGCCCGCGAGGACGCGGCGGAGCTGGGACTCGGCCCGGGGTCCAGGCTGCTGACGGGGCGTACGTACGACACCTGGGAAGGGCTGTCCGCCGGGCTCTTCGCGCCGTTGGCCGCAGGGGCCTCCGTGGTCCTGTGCCGTCACCTGGACCGGCTGGACGGGGACGGGCTGGCCGAGCGCGTCGAGAGCGAGCGGGTCACCGGCACCGCGGTCTGACAGGCGTGCGGTACGACAAGCGCCCTGAGGGCCACCCGTCCGGCCCATGACGGGCCGAGCCCCCGGGACTGAGCACGGACGGCGGTACATGATCGGGCGGTACGAAGCACCGCCGGGAACGCCGCCTGACATGCACAACCAAGCGTGAGGTTCAGCCGTCTACTCCTGCGACCGGCGGCCCCTGGTGCCGCCGAACGTGAAGGATGGACGCAGACGTGAGCGACAGCCCCGGTACCCCGGCCGAACCGGACCGCCCGGACGACCCGGCCGGGGGCGGGCCGGAGGACGGGGCGCGGGACACCTCCGCGGCCGCCGGGACCTGGGACCGGCGGCCCGAGCGGGGACCGGCGGCCCCCAGGCGCCGATGGATCCGCTGGACCGCTCTCGGCGCCTCGTTCCTCGTACTGGTCGCCGCCGGGGCCGGCTGGTGGCTGTACAAGAAGCTCGACGGCAACATCACGACCGACACGAGCGCCGCCGCCGAGCTCAAGGCGTACGAGAAGGAGCGCCCGCTGCCGATCGCGCGGGACGCCCAGAACATCCTGCTCATCGGCTCCGACACCCGATCCGGCGACAACAGCGCGTACGGACGGGACGACGGCGGCAGCCAGCGCTCGGACACCACGATCCTGCTGCACCTCGCGGCCGACCGTGAGAGCGCGACGGCGGTGTCGCTCCCGCGCGACCTGATGGCCGAGATCCCCAGCTGCCACACGGCTGACGGCAAGGCCACGAGGGAGCAGTTCGCCCAGTTCAACTCGGCCTTCGAGCTGGGCGGCACTGCCTGCACGATCCGTACGGTCGAGAAGATGACGGGCGTTCGCGTCGACCACCACATGGTCATCGACTTCAACGGCTTCAAGGACATGGTCGACGCCGTGGACGGTGTCGAGGTCTGCCTCAAGGAGCCGGTCGACGACGCCGACGCCCATCTCGAGCTCCCGGCGGGCCGCCAGGAACTCGACGGCGAAGAAGCCCTGGGATACGTACGGGCCCGCAAGTCGATCGGCAACGGCAGCGACACCGAGCGCATGGACCGCCAGCAGAAGTTCCTGGGGGCCCTCGTCAACAAGATGCAGAGCAACGGGGTGCTGCTGAACCCGACGCGGCTCTACCCGGTGCTCGACGCGGCGACCAAGTCGCTCACCACGGACCCGGGCCTCGACTCCCTGAGGGATCTCTACGACCTGGTGCGCGGGATGCGGAACGTACCGACGGAGAAGGTGCAGTTCCTGACCGTGCCCAGGAAGGCCTACCACGCCAACCCGAACCGGGACGAGCTCGTGCAGCCGGACGCGGACCGGCTGTTCACGCGGCTGCGCGAGGACGAACCCGTCGCGGTGGTCCCCGCCGGCGAAATCAATTCCAAGGATTCACAGGCGGATCACAGCTCCGACAAGGACGGGTCCGGCCAAAAATCCGCCGATTCGGACGCGAGCCCGACCCCCGCACCCACCTATTCGGGGTCGAATGCGGCAGACGACCCGTGCGGCTCGTAAAGCAATTCCCAAGTCATGAGCGGCAATCAGAGAGGAATAGGCGGAATGCCCGGTTATAAAGGGCATGGAATGTGTCACGCGCGCACCCTGTGGCCGATTCCGCCGGATAGTGTGACGCGATCCGGCGCTGTCGGCCATCAGGCCGCGCACGGCTGGAGCGGACGACCGAGCGCCCTGCCGGGGGAGGCGTCCCGCGTGGCACCGACGGAGGATTCAGGCAACCGTGGACGGGCACAGCCGTGGGCGGGCGGACGAAAACGACCCCGCCGACCAGTGGGTGCTCGACCCACGGACCGGCCATGAAGAATTGCGGCTGAACCGCTCCGGAACAGAGTCGCCCGGCCTTCCCGTACACCGGAACGGTCCGGCCGCAGGGGTGAATCCGCGGCCCCCCGCGCCACGGTTTCCGCCCGGCGGACCCATCGCACCGGAACAGGAAGCAGCCGACGCCGAAGGTCTTCAGGCGACGGTGCTGACCCTGGGAGCGGACTTCGAGGGCGCGGGGGTGCCCGTCACCGGTCCGGCGAAGGCGCCGGACGGCAAGCAGAGGACAAGCGCCGGCACGGCGGAACGCGCGAAGTGACGACGGGTCGTCGCGCCACAGCGGAATTCTGAGGAACAAGGGGGTCTTGGTGGGACGAAGCAGCATGCGCGGGGAGGGGACACGGCCGCGAGGCAGGCACGACGGGCCGCCGGGCGACGGCGGAGGTGACGCGTCCGGCGGACCGGCGGCGCGAAGCGGTCACGGCAGGCAGGGCCGGTCGGCGCCGCCGGAGGGCGGACATGAGCCGGCGGGCCCCAACCGCCCCGTACGGCGGGCCGCCAAGGGCGGTAAGCGACGGGTACTGCGCTGGGTGGCGTCCGTGCTCGCGCTGTTGATACTCGGCACCGGCGGCGCCGGTTACGTGTATTACAAGCACCTCAACGGCAACATCAGGAAAGAGGATCTGACCCTCGGCGACAAGCAGATGGCCGACCACAAGGCCAACGCCGCCGGGCAGACACCTCTGAACATCCTGCTCATCGGATCCGACGCCCGGGACAGCGCGGCCAACCAGAAGCTGGGCGGCGCGAAGGAGACCTTCGGCGGTACACCGCTCGCCGACGTGCAGATGCTGCTCCACCTCTCCGCGGACCGCAGCAACATCTCGGTCATCAGCATGCCGCGCGACACCATGCTGAAGATGCCCAAGTGCACCGACCCCGACTCCGACAAGGTCTTCCCGGCCGGCACGGTCGACGTCCAGACCAACGAGAGCCTGGGCCGCGGCGGCCCCGGGTGCACGGTGGCCGCCTGGTACGAGCTCACCGGCATCACCATCGACCACTTCATGATGATCGACTTCGCGGGTGTGGTCTCCATGGCCGACGCGGTCGGCGGCGTCCCCGTCTGTGTCGACGCCAACATCTACTCGCACACCAGCGACGGCAAGGGGTCGGGGCTGAAGCTAGAGAAGGGCACCACCTCCGTCAAGGGCAAGCAGGCCCTCCAGTGGCTGCGCACGCGGTACGGCTTCGAGGACAACACGGACCTCGGCCGGACCAAGGCCCAGCACCAGTACCTGAACTCGATGGTCCGCGAGCTGCGCAAGGGCACCAAGCTCAGCGACCCCGGAAAGCTGATGGACCTCGCCGAGGCGGCCACCAGCGCGCTGACGGTCGACAAGGGCCTCGACACCGTCAAGAAGCTGTACGACCTGGCCGAGGAGCTCAAGAAGGCCCCGACCGACCGCATCACCATGACGACCATGCCGAACGTCTACGGCACGGGACAGTTCAGGGGCCGGGTGTACCCCAAGGCCGACGAGGCCGAGCAGGTGTTCCGGATGATCCGCGAGGACATCCCGCTGGACGGCAAGGCGTCGAAGCGTAAGACGCCCGTCGTCAAGGACCAGGCCGCCCCCGACGCCGAGATCGCGGTCAGCGTGCGCAACGCGACCTTCACGGACACTCTCGGCCAGGCCCAGGGCCGTGCGAGCACGGTCAAGGATCTGCTCACGGAGGCGGGCTTCGCCAAGGCGACGGTCGACTCCCAGTACGTCGAGGCGGTCGCCAGGACCGGGGTCCTGTATCCGAGCGCGGACATGGAGGGCGACGCGCAGGCGGTCGCCAAGGCGCTCGGGATCCCGGTGTCCCAGGTGAAGAGGTCGACCGAGGTCTCGGGCATCGTCCTGACCGTGGGAGCCGACTGGCGCGAGGACGAGGCGTACCCCGCGAAGGCCGCCGAGGAGAAGACGCCGGACTCGGCGAACCCCCTCAACGGCGCGGACGAGCAGGCGTGCATGGAGGTCAACCCGAGTTTCACCTGGTGACGTCCTGCGCGAAGAGGGGCCTTCGAATCCGCCGGCGGATTCGAAGGCCCCTCTTCGCGCTTCCTGCTTCCTGTCTTCTTGCTTCCCGCAGATACGGCGATCAGACCGTCTGCTCCCGCACGGCCGGGCGGCGGCTGGCGATGACCTTCTTCGCCAGTGAGCGGGGACTGGTCAGGAAGCCGAACCCCCAGGACATGTGCATGGTGGCCAGCGCCACCGGGATCTGCGCCCGCGCCTTCAGCGACAGCCCCTTGCCGGCGGGCAGCGACCCGGCGACGATGGCCGCGGCGTACCCGGCCGGCACGACGAACGCCCACGGGGTGACCGCGGCGCCGACCACGATGCCCGCGGCTATCGCGCAGACGGCGGTCGGCGGGGCCAGGTAGCGCAGGTTGATCGAACCGGAGTGGTAGCGGGCCACGACGTGGCGCCAGCGGCCGTACTCCCGGTACTGCTTGGAAAGGGCGCGGACGCTGGGCCGCGGGCGGTACTGCACCTTCAGCTCCGGCGAGAACCAGATCAGGCCGCCCGCCTCGCGGATCCGGAAGTTCAGCTCCCAGTCCTGGGCGCGGATGAACTCCACGTTGTAACCGTCGGCACGCTCCAGCGCCTCGCGGCGGAAGACCCCCAGATACACGGTCTCGGCCGGACCCGCCTTCCCGCCGGTGTGGAAGGCCGCGTTGCCGACGCCGATCTTCGAGGTCATCGCGGCGGCGACGGCGTCCTCCCAGGCGTTCTCGCCCTCGGCGTGCATGATGCCGCCGACGTTCTGCGCGCCGGTCTCCTCCAGGAGCCGGACAGCGGTCGCGATGTAGTTCGGCGAGAGCATGCCGTGGCCGTCGACCCGTACCACGATCGGGTGATGTGACGCCTTGATCGCGGCATTGAGCGCGGCCGGGGTGCGGCCGGTCGGGTTGGGGACGGTCTGGACCCGGGAATCCTCCCGGACCAGCTCGGCAGCGATCTCGTTCGTACGGTCGTTTGATGGACCGAGGGCGATCACCACCTCCATCTCACCGGCGTACTCCTGCTCCAGGATGTGCCGGACCGAGTTCCTGAGATGGCGTTCCTCGTTGAGCACCGGCATGATCACGGAGACGGCGGGGTACTGCGCGGCAGACATGTGGTCCTCGGGGGGTCCTCGGGGGTGCCAGGGTTCCGGGGGATTCCGCACCCCAGGAGGCGGCGTGACTCGGCCGCCACGTTACCGCGAACGGGGGACAGCGACGCGCGCCGCCGGGGCTCCTCCCGGTCCGCAGATCGTATGGGCCTACCGTGCGAAAGTCCCACTCGCACCGCGGAGGTGTCCCTCGTGCCCACGCCGCACCGATCGCCCCGTCCACCGCACCCCCGGACCGCTCCCCCGCAGCGCAGGCCGTCACGGCAGCCGGAAGCCGGCGGTCGCGCCGCGCAACGGAACCGGGCGGGCGGGCGGAAACCGCCCCCTCGATGGGGCATGCGGGCCGTCACCGGGCTGTCCGTGCTGGTGCTCGGCGCCGGCGGAATCGGCCATGCCGTGGTGAGCGGTCTGGAGGCGGGGATCGACCGGGTCGACCCGTTCAGGGACATGAAGAACCGCCCTCAGGGCGGCCACGGCATGAATTTCCTGCTCGTCGGCACCGACGGCCGCGACAAGATCAGCGCGGCGGAGAAGAAGAAGTACAAGCTGGGCGGAGCGCCCTGCCACTGCACCGACACCCTCATGCTCGTCCATGTCTCCGCCGACAAGCAGCGGGCCAGCGTCGTCAGCCTGCCGCGCGACAGCTACGCCGAGCTGCCGGCCCACACCGACGGCACCACCGGCAAGAAACACGCTCCCCACCCGGTGAAGCTGAACGCCGCCTATGCGGAGGGCGGGCCGCACCTGACGGTACGGACGGTCGAGGAGATGACGGGGGTGAAGATCGACCACTACCTGGAGATCGACTTCACCAGCTTCATGAAGACGGTCGACACCCTCGGCGGGGTGGAGATCTGCACCGCCAAGCCGCTCAAGGACTCCTACACCGGTCTGGACCTCACCGCAGGCACCCACGAGCTCGACGGCGGCCAGGCCCTCCGGTATGTACGCTCCCGGCATCTCGACGGTGCGGCCGATGTGGGCCGGATGCAGCGCCAGCAGAAGTTCATGGCCGCGCTGATCAAGCAGACGACCAGCAGCGGCGTGCTGATGAACCCGATGAAGTTCCAGCAGGTCGCCTCGTCGATGCTCGAATCGGTCCGCGCCGACAAGGGGTTCGGTACGGACCAGATGCTGGAGCTCGGCAAGGCCATGCGCGGCTTCACCCCGGCCTCGTCCGAATTCGCCTCCGTGCCCATCGAGGAGGAGGGCTACCAGGTCAAGGGCATCGGCTCCACGGTGAAGTGGGACGCCGAGAAGTCGAAGAAGATGTTCCGGGCCCTGCGCGAGGACCAGCCGCTCGCCCCGCACCTCCCGAAGCAGCCCAAGGCGACACCCGTCGGCGTGGCCCCGGAACAGATCCGGGTGCAGGTCTACAACGGGACGCCGAAGGACGGGCTCGGCCAGAAGGTCGACGCGGCACTGCGCGGCACCGGATTCGACACCACCCGCTCCCCGCTGAGCGGCGGACCGCAGAATCTGCAGCGGACCCTGGTCACCTACGACCCGCGCTGGGACCGGTCGGCGAAGTCCCTGGCCACCGCGCTGCCCGGATGCGAGCTCAGGGCGGTGAAGGGGCAGGGAGCGACGATGAAGGTCACAGCGGGCTCGGACTTCACCAAGGTGCAGCGAGTGAAGGCCGAGGACGCGCAGCGGGGCGAATTCGGCACGGTGACGGGCGACCAGGTGGTCTGCCCGTGATGCTGCCCCGGGGAGGTCCGGCCGAGGCGGTCAGTCGTCGATGCCTTCGGCGGCTCGCTGTTCGCGCAGTTCCTTGATCGCGCGGCGCCGGGCGAGGCGGTGCGTACGGCGGATCTGGGCCTCCTGGTAGCGCCGCTTGTCGCGCTCCGTCTCCGGGGCCACCTGCGGCACGCGGCGCGGCTTGCCGTCCTCGTCGACCGCCGCGAACACCAGATAGGCACTGCCGACCTGCTGGGCGGGGGTCGACTCGTTCCACCGCTCGGCCATCACGCGGACGCCGACCTCCATCGAGGAACGGCCGGTCCAGTTCACCTGGGCGCGGACGTGAACGAGGTCACCCACGCGGACCGGCTCCAGGAAGACCATTTCGTCCATCGAGGCCGTCACGGCCGGTCCGCCGGAATGCCGGCCCGCGACTGCTCCCGCCGCGTCGTCGACCAGTTTCATGATCACGCCGCCGTGCACCGTGCCCAGGAGGTTGGTGTCGTTGCCGGTCATGATGTGGCTGAGGGTGGTCCGGGAGGCCGAGGTC
The DNA here is from genome assembly GCF_042871445.1 of Streptomyces sp. NPDC005794. Classification (NCBI taxonomy): domain Bacteria; kingdom Bacillati; phylum Actinomycetota; class Actinomycetes; order Kitasatosporales; family Streptomycetaceae; genus Streptomyces; species Streptomyces sp. NPDC005794. The sequence goes on along the minus strand of NZ_JBIAIN010000015.1, from coordinate 171,631 downwards.
GGCTTGACCGGAATATCGCCCTCCACCGACTGGGGCTGATCTGTCATGCCGTCCACCTTATGCGGGAGCTTGCCCCCGGTTGCATTGCATCAGCTTCGCAACAGCCATGCCCCGATCTCCCGTGCACCCTGTAAGAGGCATGGGTTGAGACGGCACACTGGTCCCCATGAGCGATTGGCCCGAAGGACGGAACGGCGGACCCGACGAGCGCTACGGGCGAGGCAGTGCGAGCTCTCGGCCCGAGAGCGCCCGCGCCATGCCCCACGTCCGGCGGCGCCCCGCGCCGCCGCAGTCCCCGCCCCGGATCCCGCCGCAGCCGGGCCAGGGCTACGGGGAGGCCCCCGGTTACGACAGCGGCTACAACACGGGCCAGGTCTACGGCGGCGGCCAAGGCGGCGGCCAGGGCGGCGGCCGCGGCGGTGACAGCGGCTACGCACAGCCCCGCCCGGCACCCAACTGGGGCCGGCGGATCAAGGTCGGCGCGCTGACCCTGGTCGTGGTGGTGCTCGCCGTCTCCATCGGCACGTACTTCTGGGCCGACGGCAAGCTCAAGCGCGAGGTCGACCTCTCCAAGGTCATCGACCGCCCCTCCGAGGGCGACGGCACGAACTACCTGGTCGTGGGCTCCGACAGCCGCGAGGGCATGACGGCCGAGGACAAGAAGAAGCTGCACACCGGCTCCGCCGAGGGCAAGCGGACCGACTCGATGATGATCCTGCACGACGGTTCCAACGGTCCGACGCTGATCTCCCTGCCCCGTGACTCCAACGTCGAGATCCCGTCGTTCGTCGGCTCCGAGTCCGGCAAGAAGTTCGAGGGCACGGGCCGCCAGGTGAAGCTGAACGCCGCCTACGCGGAGGACGGCCCGGAACTGCTGGTCCGCACGGTCGAGTTCAACACCGGTCTGCGCATCGACCACTACGTCGAAATCGGCTTCGGCGGTTTCGCCAACATCGTGGACGCCATCGGCGGCGTCGAGATGGACATCCCCAAGGCGTTCAAGGACAAGAAGTCCGGCGCCGACTTCCAGGCCGGCAAGCAGACGCTGAACGGCGAGCAGTCCCTCGCCTTCGTCCGCACCCGGTACGCCTTCGCGGGCAGCGACCTGGACCGCACGAAGAACCAGCAGAAGTTCCTCGCGGCCCTGGCCTCCCAGACGGCGACCCCGTCCACGATCATCAATCCGTTCAAGCTCTACCCGACGATGGGCGCGGGCCTTGACACGCTGATCGTCGACAAGGACATGTCCCTCTGGTCGCTCGGCAACATGTTCTTCGCGATGAAGGGCGTCACGGGCGGCGAGGGTACGTCGATGAACATCCCGCTCTCGGGCCAGAGCGTGAACGGCAACCTGGTCTGGGACAAGGACGAGGTCAAGAAGCTCGTGGAGCAGCTGAAGAACGACGAGAAGGTCACGGTCAAGGGCAGCTGACCTCAGAAACCGAGGAAGGTCCGGACGGCGAACCGTCCGGACCTTTCCGTTTTCTCGCTCAGCTAACAGCTGTGTACGCCACGAAGTCCGCCCATGCGGCAGGCCCGAAACCAACGTGGAGACCTGGCACGTTCTTGGAGTCGCGCACGTGCACCACACCCGATGCCGCCGCGACCTCGACGCAGTCGTTGCCACTACACGTACCTGCTCAACAAGTACCGCATGCAGACCCTGCTGATGGTCGTCTGCCAGAACCGTTCCACCGCCGAATGGGCCGCGCGTCCCACTCACTTCGGAAGCCCCGGACACGCGGTCGTCACACTGCGCCCTCTCGTCGTGGGCCCGCACAACATGCCGGTGATCACCGACGTGGCCGAGGCCCGCAAGGACCCGGCGTTCACCACCCTGGCCCTCATCACACACGCCGACGATCCGGACATCGGTGCCATACTGAAAACGCTGTCGACCGCGCTTCGGGACACGCCGGAAAGCGTCGCGAACCCGCTCGTCGAACTCACCGCACAAGGGCTGGGCACCCGCCCCGCCGCACAACAATGGAGGAACCTGGTGGCCGTGGATCTCTCCTTCTACACCTCGCCCCTCTCCGAAGGAATCCGGGACGAAGGCCGAGCCGAAGGCCGAGCCGAAGACATCCTGCGGCTGCTCGAACTGCGCGGCGTGGTCATCTCCGACAAGGCCCGAGAGAAGATCTCCGGCTGCGACGACCTGCAAGTCCTGGGTGAGTGGTTCAGCCGCGCTGTCACTGCCGCCACCGCCGAGGATGTCTTCACCTCGGAGTGAGCCGCCAGGCCCCGATCTCAGACTGGCACGCCCCTGAGGAAGCCCGGCCCGGGAGTGCACGGAGCGAGCAGTGGCCCCCGGCATCGGATGCCGGGGGCCACTGCTCGTGCTGCGGGAGCAGTCTTACGGCAGGTTGCGGGCCATGACGATCCGCTGGACCTGGTTCGTGCCCTCGTAGATCTGCGTGATCTTGGCGTCACGCATCATCCGCTCCACCGGGTAGTCCCGGGTGTAGCCGTAGCCGCCGAGCAGCTGGACGGCGTCCGTGGTGACCTCCATCGCGACGTCGGAGGCGAAGCACTTGGCCGCGGCGCCGAAGAAGGTCAGGTCGCCGTCGAGGCGCTCGGACTTGGCGGCTGCCGCGTAGGTGAGCTGGCGGGCGGCCTCCAGCTTCATCGCCATGTCGGCGAGCATGAACTGGATGCCCTGGAAGTCGCCGATCGGCTTGCCGAACTGCTTGCGCTCCTGGACGTAGCCCTTGGCGTAGTCCAGGGCGCCCTGCGCGATGCCGATGGCCTGGGCCGCGATCGTGATGCGGGTGTGGTCCAGGGTCTTCATCGCCGTGGCGAAGCCGGTGCCCTCCTCGCCGATCATGCGGTCGGCGGGGATACGGACGTCGTCGAGGTAGACCTCGCGCGTCGGGGAGCCCTTGATGCCGAGCTTCTTCTCCGGGGCGCCGAAGGAGACGCCCTCGTCGGACTTCTCCACGACGAACGCCGAGATGCCCTTGGAGCGCTTCGTCGGGTCGGTGACGGCCATCACCGTGTAGTACTCGGACTCGCCGGCGTTGGTGATCCAGCGCTTCACACCGTTGAGGACCCAGAAGTCGCCGTCGCGGACGGCCTTGGTCTTCATGCCCGCCGCGTCCGAGCCGGCGTCCGGCTCGGAGAGGGCGTACGAGAACATCGCGTCGCCCTTGGCGAGCGGGCCCAGGTACTTCTTCTTCAGGGCCTCGGAGCCGGAGAGGATCACCGGGAGCGAGCCCAGCTTGTTCACGGCCGGGATGAGGGAGGAGGACGCGCAGACGCGGGCCACCTCCTCGATCACGATGACCGTGGCGAGCGCGTCGGCGCCCGCGCCGCCGTACTCCTCCGGGACGTGGACCGCGTGCAGGTCGGAGGCGACCAGAGCCTTCAGCGCTTCGTGCGGGAAGCGCGCCTCCTCGTCCACCGCGGCGGCGTGCGGGGCGATCTTCGCCTCGGCGAGGAGGCGGATCGTCTCGCGGAGCATGTCGTGCTCCTCAGCCGGACGGTACAGGTCGAAATCGGTCGAACCCGCCAAGACGTTCACTCCCCAAGGATGCTAACTACCGTTAAGTAACCCAATTTTAGTGGCCCTGCCGAGCGGAGGCATACGGGCGGGGCACGTGAGCTTGCCGACAGCCGCAAAACAGGGCTTCCGCACGCACGGTTATGCTCGGCTCCGCACGTCTGTCCGCATCGTTCAGGAGCACCCATGGCCCTCAGGATCACCGTGATCGGCACCGGCTACCTCGGCGCCACCCATGCCGCGGCCATGGCGGAGCTGGGCTTCGAAGTCCTCGGACTGGATGTCGTGCCCGAGAAGATCGAGATGCTCTCGGCGGGCAAGGTGCCGATGTACGAGCCAGGGCTCGAGGAAATCCTGCGGAAGCATGTCGCGGGCATCCCCGGGTCCACCGGGCGGCTGCGGTTCACCAGCTCCTGGGAGGAGATCGGCGCGTTCGGCGATGTGCACTTCGTCTGCGTGAACACTCCCCAGAAGCACGGCGAGTACGCCTGCGACATGAGCTACGTGGACAGCGCCTTCGAGTCGCTGGCCCCGCAGCTGACCCGGCCCGCGCTGGTCGTGGGCAAGTCCACCGTCCCGGTGGGCTCCGCCGCGCGGCTGTCGGCACGGCTGGCCGAGCTGGCGCCGGTGGGTACGGACGCGGAGCTCGCCTGGAATCCGGAGTTCCTGCGCGAGGGCTTCGCGGTGAAGGACACGCTGCACCCGGACCGGATCGTGGTCGGTGTCGAGAGCGAGCGGGCCGAGAAGCTGCTGCGCGAGGTGTACGCCGGACCGATCGCCGAGGGCTCGCCCTTCGTGGTGACGGACTTCCCGACCGCCGAGCTGGTGAAGACCTCCGCCAACTCCTTCCTGGCGACCAAGATCTCGTTCATCAACGCCATGGCGGAGGTCTGCGAGGCCGCCGACGGCGACGTGGTGAAGCTCGCCGAGGCGATCGGCCACGACGAGCGCATCGGGAAGAAGTTCCTGCGGGCCGGGATCGGCTTCGGAGGGGGCTGTCTGCCCAAGGACATCCGGGCCTTCATGGCGCGCGCCGGCGAGCTGGGCGCCGACCAGGCGCTGACCTTCCTGCGGGAGGTCGACTCCATCAACATGCGCCGCCGGGGTCACATGGTGGAGCTGGCCCGCGAGGCCGTGGGCGGGACGTCGTTCCTGGGCACACGGGTAGCTGTGCTGGGCGCCACCTTCAAGCCGGACTCCGACGACGTACGCGACTCACCGGCCCTGAACGTCGCCGGGCAGATCCATCTTCAGGGCGGCCAGGTGACGGTCTTCGACCCGAAGGGCATGGACAACGCCCGGCGCCTCTTCCCGACGCTCGGCTACGCGGACACGGCGCTGGACGCGGTGCGCGGCGCCGACGTGGTGCTGCACCTGACGGAGTGGCGCGAGTTCCGCGAGCTGGACGCGGCGGAGCTGGGCGAGGTCGCGGGACGGCGGATCATTCTGGACGGGCGTAACGCCCTGGACCCGGCGGTGTGGCGCGCAGCCGGGTGGACGTACCGCGCGATGGGCCGCCCGAAGGCCTGACGCGAGGAGGCGGCGGCCCCGGGGCCCGCCGCCTCCTGTCGAGTCGTACGGCTCAGCTCACCGGGCCGTCCAGCTCGTCGATCGTCGCGTGGGACGGGCCGACCCGAACGCTCAGGTCGCGGGAGACCGCTTCCGCGTCGCGCAGGACCCGTACCGCGTTCTGCCACGTCAGCTTGGCCACGTCGGCGTCCGACCAGCCGCGCGTGAGCAGCTCCGCGATCAGGTACGGGTAGCCGGACACGTCCTCCAGCTCCAGCGGGAGGAACGCCGTGCCGTCGTAGTCGCCGCCGATGCCGATGTGGTCGATCCCGGCGATCTCGCGCATGTGGTCGAGGTGGTCGGCGATCGTGGCCACGGTGGCCGTCGGACGCGGGTTGAGCGCCTCGAAGTCCGCGTGGATCCGCATGGCGGCCGGGGTGGTGTCCAGGTGGTGCAGGCCGTGCTCCCGCATGTTGCGGTCGGCGGCCAGCGTCCACTCGACGGCCGCCGGGAGGACGAACTTCGGTACGAAGGTCGCCATGGCCAGCCCGCCGTTGGCCGCGAGCATCCTCAGCACGTCGTCGGGGACGTTGCGCGGGTGGTCACAGACCGCGCGGGCGGAGGAGTGCGAGAAGATCACGGGCGCGACCGAGGTGGTGAGCGCGTCGCGCATCGTGGTGGCCGCCACATGGGAGAGGTCGACCAGCATCCCGATGCGGTTCATCTCGCGTACGACCTCACGGCCGAACTCCGACAGGCCGCCGACGCGCGGGGAGTCGGTCGCCGAGTCCGCCCAGTCGGTGTTGTCGTTGTGCGTGAGCGTCATGTAGCGGACGCCCAGGGTGTGCAGGGCGCGCAGGGTGCCCAGGGAGTTGTTGATGGAGTGGCCGCCCTCGGCTCCCATCAGGGAGGCGATACGGCCCTCGGCGCGGGCCTTCTCCATGTCGTCCGCGGTCAGGGCGCGCCGCAGGTCGTCCGGGTAGCGGGCCAGCATCTCGGCGACCACGTCGATCTGCTCCAGCGTGGCGCTGACCGCGTCGTCGCCCGCCAGGCGGGATGCGACGTAGACGGACCAGAACTGCGCGCCGACGCCGCCGGCCCGCAGCCGTGGGATGTCCGTGTGCAGGGTGCCGGTCTGGTCCTGGGAGATGTCGCGGGCGTCGAGGTCGTAGCCGACCTGCTCGCGCAGGGCCCAGGGGAGGTCGTTGTGGCCGTCGACGACGGGGTGGTCGGCGAGGAGCAGCCGGGCTCGGTCCAGGTTGGCGGGAGTGGTCACGGTGCGCCTACTTCCCGAAGCCGAAGGAGTCCGCGCCCTGCGCCTTGGCGCGCAGCCGCTTGCCCTTCTCCGTCGCCTGCGCCTTGAGCTCCTGCTGGAAGTCCTTCATCCGCTCCAGCAGCGCGCTGTCGTGGGAGGCGAGGATGCGGGCGGCGAGCAGGCCCGCGTTACGCGCGCCGCCGACGGAGACCGTGGCGACGGGGACGCCGGCCGGCATCTGGACGATGGACAGCAGGCTGTCCATGCCGTCGAGGTACTTCAGCGGGACCGGGACGCCGATCACGGGCAGCGGGGTGACGGAGGCGAGCATGCCGGGCAGGTGGGCCGCCCCGCCCGCTCCCGCGATGATCGCCTTGAGACCGCGGTCCGCGGCCTTCTCGCCGTACGCGATCATCTCGTGCGGCATGCGGTGGGCGGAGACGACGTCGACCTCGTAGGGGATCTCGAACTCGCCGAGGGCCGTGGCGGCCGCTTCCATCACGGGCCAGTCGGAGTCCGAGCCCATGACGATGCCGATGACGGGGGCGGATCCTGGTGGGGTCATTCGGTGATCGTTCCTCGCAGGTAGTCGGCCGCGTGCCGGGCGCGCTCCCGCACGTCCGCCAGATCGTCGCCGTAGGTGTTGACGTGGCCCACCTTCCGGCCGGGCTTCACGTCCTTGCCGTACATGTGGATCTTGAGCTGCGGGTCGCGGGCCATGCAGTGCAGGTACGCCTGGTACATGTCCGGGTAGTCGCCGCCGAGGACGTTGCACATGACCGTCCAGGGTGCGCGCGGGCGGGGGTCGCCGAGCGGGAGGTCCAGGACGGCCCGCACATGGTTGGCGAACTGCGAGGTGACCGCACCGTCCTGGGTCCAGTGCCCGGAGTTGTGCGGGCGCATCGCGAGCTCGTTCACGAGGATGTGCCCGTCGGGCGTCTCGAAGAGCTCCACCGCGAGGTGGCCCACCACACCGAGTTCGGCGGCGATCCGCAGGGCGAGCTGCTGGGCCTCGCCGGCGAGGCGCTCGTCCAGGTCGGGCGCCGGGGCGATGACGGTGTCGCAGACCCCGTCGACCTGGATGGACTCGACGACGGGATAGGCGACGGCCTGACCGTGCGGCGAGCGGACGATGTTGGCCGCCAGCTCCCGCCGGAAGTCGACCTTCTCCTCGGCGAGGACGGGGACACCGGCCCGGAAGGGCTCGGCGGCGTCCGCCTCGGAGCGGACGACCCAGACGCCCTTGCCGTCGTAGCCGCCACGGACCGTCTTGAGGATGACGGGGAAGCCTCCCACCTCGTCGGCGAAGGCGGCGGCGTCCGCCGGATCCGCGACGATGCGGTGGCGGGGGCAGGGTGCCCCGATCTCCGTGAGCTTCGCGCGCATCACCCCCTTGTCCTGGGCGTGCACGAGAGCGTCGGGGCCGGGGCGTACGGGAATGCCGTCCGCCTCCAGGGCCCGCAGGTGCTCGGTCGGCACATGCTCGTGATCGAAGGTGATCACGTCACAGCCGCGTGCGAAGGCGCGCAGGGTCTCCAGGTCGCGGTAGTCGCCGACGACGACTTCGCCGACCACTTGAGCGGCCGACTCCTGGGGAGTGTCGCTGAGGAGCTTGAATTTCAGGCCGAGGGGTATGCCCGCCTCGTGGGTCATTCGGGCGAGCTGGCCGCCGCCGACCATGCCGACTACAGGGAACGTCACGGGTCCAGGGTATCGGGCGTGCGGCAACTCCCCTCACGCTCTCCGGGCCGGGCCCCCGCCGCTGCGGAAGGAAGCCTCGTCACGCGGCCGGCCGGCTCACAGGCATCACACGGGAGGGCTGGTTAGCATGGCTGGGTTGACGAAACCGACCGGACGGGGCTGAGCGATCACCATGAGCGAACGGGGCGCACTTCGGGCCCGGCTTGATCTGCTGGCCCGGGAGGTCGCCAAGTTCGGCGCGGTCGGCGCTTTCGGGCTGGTCGTCAACATCGTCGTCTCCAACCTGATCTGGCGCACCACGGAGATTCCGGTGGTGCGGGCCGGGCTGATGGGGACGGTCGTCGCCATCCTCTTCAACTACGTCGGCTTCCGTTACTGGACCTACCGGGACCGCGACAAGAGCGGCCGGACCCGGGAGCTGATGCTGTTCCTGCTGTTCAGCGCGGTCGGCGCGGTGATCGAGACGGGCGTCCTCTATCTGGCGACGTACGGCTTCGGGTGGAACAGCCCGGTCCAGAGCAACGTCTTCAAGATCGTCGGCATCGGGATCGCCACACTGTTCCGCTTCTGGTCCTACCGCACCTGGGTGTTCAGGGCGCTGCCCGCCAAGGAGGCCGTGCTCGACACGGAACGATTTCTGGAGCAGCGACGACCGTCCGACGAGGTGACGCCCGGTCCCGTGCCTCACTGAGCCCTGCGGGACCCGGGCTTCAGCGGACCGGGCGTACGGATTCCTTGCGGCTCGGCACGACCCGGCTGAGGAAGAGGGCGAAGACCGGGGGCTGCTGCTGGAGCAGTTCGAGGCGGCCGCCGTCCGCCTCGGCGAGGTCCCGGGCCACGGCGAGGCCGATCCCGGTGGAGTTGCGGCCGCTGATGGTGCGCTCGAAGATCCGCGCCCCGAGATCGGCGGGAACACCGGGGCCCTCGTCCGTGACCTCGACGACGACCTGGTTGCCGGTGACGCGGGTCCGCAGCGCGACGGTGCCGCCCCCGTGCATCAGCGAGTTCTCGATCAGCGCGGCGAGCACCTGGGCGACGGCACCCGGGGTGCCGACGGCCTCCAGCCCGTGCTTGCCCGAGCAGACGACGGCGCGGCCGGCGCTGCGGTAGGCGGGGCGCCATTCCTCGATCTGCTGTTTGACGACCTCGTCGAGGTCGAAGACGACGGCGGAGCCGGTGCGCGGGTCACGGGAATTCGTCAGCAGCCGCTGCACCACGTCCGTGAGCCGCTCGACCTGGGTGAGCGCGATGTTCGCCTCCTCCTTCACCGTCTCCGGGTCGTCGGTGACGGAGATCTCCTCGATCCGCATGGAGAGGGCGGTCAGGGGCGTGCGGAGCTGGTGCGAGGCGTCCGCCGCGAGGCGCCGCTCCGCTGTCAGCATCCGGGCGATCCGCTCGGCCGAGGAGTCCAGGACGTCGGCGACACGGTCCAGTTCCGTCACCCCGTACCGCTTGTGCCGGGGACGCGGGTCCCCCGATCCGAGGCGTTCGGCGGTCTCGGCGAGGTCGATGAGCGGGGAGGTGAGCCGGTCGGCCTGGCGTACGGCGAGGAGTACGGCGGAGATGATGGCGAGCAGCGCCACCGCTCCGATGATCAGCAGGGTCCGGCCGACCTCACGGGTCACGGCGGAGCGGGACTCCTCGACGGTGACCTTCTCGCCCTGCTCACCGGTTACCGTGCTGCGGGTGACATCGCTGTCGGTGGGGCGCTCGCCGACCTCGATGGGGGCACGCCCGGGGATCTCGACGCGGGCGTAACGGCTGGGGTCGACCTGCTCGGCGAGGACCTGGGGGGTGATCCGCTCGGCGCCGAGCAGCCGGCTCTCGACGACACTGATCAGCCGGAAGGCCTCCGAGTCGACGCTTTCCTGGGCGCTGTTGCTGATGGTGCGGGTCTCGACGATGACGAGGGAGACGCCGAAGACGGCGATCACGACGAGCACCACGGCGAGTGTGGAGTTGATCAGTCGGCGGCGCATGTCTGTTCTGTACGTCAGCTCTTCTCGAACCGGAAGCCGACGCCCCGGACGGTGGCGATGTAGCGCGGATTGGCCGCGTCGTCGCCGAGCTTCTTGCGGAGCCAGGAGATGTGCATGTCGAGGGTCTTGGTGGAGGACCACCAGGTGGTGTCCCAGACCTCACGCATCAGCTGGTCGCGGGTGACGACGCGGCCGGCGTCGCGTACGAGGACGCGCAGCAGGTCGAACTCCTTGGCGGTGAGCTGGAGTTCCTCGTCGCCCATCCAGGCCCGGTGGGACTCGACGTCGATCCTGACGCCATGGGTGGCGGGCTGCGGGGCGGGCTCGGTGGCGCCGCGGCGCAGCAGGGCGCGGACCCGGGCGAGGAGCTCGGCGAGGCGGAAGGGCTTGGTGACGTAGTCGTCGGCGCCGGCGTCCAGGCCGACCACCGTGTCGACCTCGTCGGCCCGGGCGGTCAGCACCAGGATCGGTACCGCGTGGCCGTCGGCGCGCAGCCGTCTGGCGACCTCGAGGCCGTCCATCCCGGGCAGCCCCAGATCCAGGACGACCAGATCGACGCCTCCCTGGAGTCCGGCGTCGAGTGCGGTCGGACCGTCCTGACGGACCTCGACCTCGTAACCCTCACGACGCAGGGCGCGGGCCAGTGGCTCCGAGATGGATGCGTCGTCCTCGGCGAGCAGTACACGGGTCATGCAGTGATGGTAGTCCGCGTAGGCCTGGTGGGGTGAGCCACTGGTCAGCCCCTGCGGGTCAGGGCCACGAATCGGGCATCCTCCTTTGAATATGTGACTGTGGTTCCACCCTCACCTGTGATCCATCTCTCAAGTCCTTCCATATCCCCGCGTGTCATGTCGTATGGTTGCTCGACGCCTGTTGCACCACTGAAGGACCTTTGGGGAGCGTTTCGCGCCAAGGGTCTCTTTTGTGTACGGGCCGGTTCCCGCCGGCCCCGACCAGTGAATGACCTGTGGGCCGGGCCCGGAGCGCGAGGACGCGCGCCGGGCGTGGATCCCGGAGCGGTCTGTCCCACGACCCCGTCCCCGAACTCCCTGCGGAGCGGATGGCCGGATCGAATCCCCTCGAGGCGTCAGGGGTGGGGCGTGTCCGCCCGGTGCCGGCTACCCCCCACCGGGCGCGTACCGCTCACGAGGCGGCGCGTCCCGACCAGCAAGGATCGACCATGGCGTCCAGCCTGACGAAGGACTCGGCCGGCACTTCCGGTTCGCAGAAGACCTTCTTCGGCCACCCCCGCGGCCTGGCCACACTCTTCATGACGGAGATGTGGGAGCGCTTCAGCTACTACGGCATGCGTGCTCTTCTCCCGCTCTACCTGATCGCCCCCAACGGGCTTCACATGAACCCCGCCACGGCCACGGCGATCTACTCGGTCTACCTGTCGCTGGTGTACCTGCTCGCCATGCCCGGCGGCTGGTTCGGTGACCGTGTCTGGGGTCCCCGCAAGACCGTCGCCGTCGCGGGCGGCGTCATCATGCTCGGCCACCTGACGCTGGCCCTGCCCTCCGAGGGCACCTTCTTCGCCGGACTCGGCCTCGTAGCCATCGGCTCCGGCCTGCTGAAGTCCAACATCTCCACGATGGTCGGCCACCTCTACGACGGCCCGGACGACCCGCGCCGTGACGGTGGATTCACGATCTTCTACATGGGCATCAACATGGGCGCCTTCGCCGCCCCGCTGGTGATCGGCACCATCGGTGAGAACGTCAACTGGCACCTGGGCTTCGCCCTGGCCGCGCTCGGCATGGGACTCGGTGTCGCGCAGTTCCTGCTCGGCACCCGCCACCTGAACGAGCGCAGCCTCGTCGTGCCGAAGCCGCTCTCCGCCGATGAGCGCGCGTCCACGCTGCGCAAGTCGATGATCTGGCTGGGCGTCGCGGCCGTCTTCTACATCGGCACGGTCGTCACCGGCGTCTACACGCTGAACTGGCTGCTGGTCCCCATCACGGTCGCCGGTCTGGTCATCCCGGTGGTGGTCCTGGCGCGCATCAAGCGCGACAAGGAGCTCAGCCAGGCCGAGCAGGCGAAGATGTCCGGCTACATCTGGTTCTTCGTGGCCGCCGCCATCTTCTGGATGATCTACGACCAGGGCGGTTCGACCCTGGCGATCTTCGCCGACTCCTCCGCGGAGAACTCGGTGCTCGGCTGGGACTTCCCCGTCTCCTGGTACCAGTCGGTCAACCCGGTCCTGATCATGGCGCTGGCCCCGGTCTTCGCCACCTTCTGGCTGGCTCTGAACCGGCGGGGCAAGGAGCCCAGCACGATCGTGAAGTTCAGCTCCGGCCTGGTGCTGGTCGGCGCGTCGTTCTTCCTCTTCCTGGCGCCGCTGACCATCGCGGGTGACGGCCACAAGGCCGCCGCGATGTGGCTGGTCGCGATCTACTTCGTGCAGACCGTCGCCGAGCTGACGCTCTCCCCGGTCGGCCTCTCGGTCACCACGAAGATGGCCCCGGCCAAGTACGCCAGCCAGATGATGGGTGTCTGGTTCCTGGCCGTGACCGCCGGCGACTGCACCACGGGTCTGCTGTCCATCGCGGGCGTCGAGCTCAACGGCACCGGGGTGGTGGCCCTCCAGGCCGCGCTCGCGGTCGTCGCCGGTGCGGCGATCTTCATGTACCGCGGCAAGGTCAAGACCCTCATGGGCACCGTCCGCTGACACGGACACCGCCCGTACGACTCAGGCCCCGCACCGGGTGGTGCGGGGCCTGAGTCGTACGGGGAGCGGTCGGGGCTACGCGGGCGCCGCGAGCTCCGCCCAGACGGTCTTGCCGGGCCGGTCCGGCGTGCGCGCCACGCCCCAGTCGAGGCAGAGCCGCTGCACGATGAACATGCCGTGTCCGCCCGGCCGCCCCGCGCGGTGCGGGTTGCGCGGCGCCGGCTGCCCCGCGCCGCCGTCGACGACCTCGACCCGGAGCATCTTGGGCGAGCAGGCGATCCGGAGCTCCTCGGGACCGTCCGCGTGCAGGCAGGCGTTGGTGACGAGCTCGGAAACGACCAGCAGGACGTCCTCCGCGGCCGCACGCCGGTCGGCTCCCGACGCGGGCAGCCAGCCCCAGTCGTAGAGCGCCTGCCGGGCGAAGTCGCGGGCCATCGGCACGATGCCACTGGCCTGCCTCAGCGAGAGCGTGCGCCACTGCCGGTCAGCGGGCTCGGCAGAGGCGGAGCCCGTGCCGTCCGGCTCGCGGCCGAGGCCGCCCGGCGGATGCTGCCGGGTGGTGCTCATCAGCGCTTCACCTCACCGATTCACCGTGTGTTGCCACGAACAGATACTGATCAGATACAGAGTGTGCGGGTTCCATGACCCCGACGGGATGTCTTCTGCCCGGCCGCATGGCGACAACACCCACTTCGCCTACGCCAGGAGCGTGATCCGCGCGATAGCGACGGCTCCCGAAGCCGGGGATGCGCATGGGAAACGCCGCTGTCAGCTGCTCAGAGCGTCGTCGAGCGAGGCGTGGACGGTGAAGACCGCCTCAGCCCCCGTGATCTCGAAGACGCGAGCCACCACGGGCTGCATTCCGGCCAGGTGAACCCCTCCCCCGCCGGCCTCGGCCTTCAGACGCGCACCGAGCAGCACATTGAGCCCGGTGGAATCACAGAAGTCGAGTCGCGAGCAGTCGACCACCAGGCGCGTGCGCCCTGCCTCGACCGCGCGCTCCAGAGGCACCCGCAGCAGATCGGCGGTGTGGTGATCGAGCTCACCCACCGGCGTCACGACTTCACTGCGGCCCTCGGACCGGACTTCGACCTGAAGCCGACCCCGGTTCGCACTGCCGACCGTCCCGCGGTCCATGCCCGTCCCTCTTCGCCGTCCGTCACTGCCCGCGTCCCCGTGGACGCGGCTTCATCGTGGCTGCCCCCGACGTGCGTAAAACATTACGCGTTTCCCTCGCCACACGGTAGTCGAAGAACTCAACAAACCGGACATACAGGAGCATTTGGCGCTTGTAACTCACGGCTGGAACCGGGTAAGGGTAGTAGGGACATCACCACCAGAAACCCGATCGGCTTCGGAGGCGCCGCTTCACCGCAGGAACACGTATGGGCATCGGCAGCCATATGCCGAGAACGATGGAGGAGAACCATGTCACCCCGGCTCGACGTATCGCGTACCCACATCGCGACGTCGGCATGTCCTCAGGGACCGACCGATTCCGACTCCGCTGCCGCGATCGCCGTACCCGGCCCGCGCACCAGCACCAGCACCGAACCGACCGCCGACGACCACTTCGCGAGCGAGGGGTTCGAGGGCCTCGAGGGACTCCCCGAGATCCCGCCCTACGCCGAAGTCGGCGCACTGGACGCCAGGGCACTGTCCAAGACGCTCTTCGCGCGGCTCGAAGTCCTCGACGAGGGCACCCACGAGTACGCGTACGTCCGCAACACCCTCGTCGAACTCAACCTGGCCCTGGTCAAGTTCGCCGCCTCCCGGTTCCGCACCCGCAGCGAACCCATGGAGGACATCGTCCAGGTCGGCACGATCGGCCTGATCAAGGCGATCGACCGCTTCGAGCTCAGCCGGGGCGTGGAGTTCCCGACGTTCGCGATGCCCACCATCGTCGGCGAGATCAAGCGCTTCTTCCGTGACACCAGCTGGTCCGTGCGCGTTCCGCGCCGACTGCAGGAGCTGCGGCTGGACCTGGCCAAGGCGGGCGACGAGCTGGCCCAGAAGCTGGACCGCGCGCCCACGGTCGTCGAACTCGCCGACTGCCTCGGCCTCAGCAGGGACGAGGTCGTCGAGGGCATGGCCGCGAGCAACGCGTACACCGCGAGCTCGCTGGACGCCAAGCCCGAGGACCACGACGACGGCAACGAGAACGCCCTCGCGGACCGCCTCGGCTACGAGGACCACGGCATCGAGGGCATCGAGTACGTCGAGTCCCTCAAGCCGCTCATCGCCTCGCTCCCGCTGCGCGACCGCACGATCCTCTCCATGCGGTTCGTCTCCAACATGACGCAGTCGGAGATCGGCGAAGAGCTCGGCATCTCGCAGATGCACGTGTCACGGCTGCTCTCCCGGACCCTGGTCAAGCTCAGGAAGGGCCTGACCGTGGAGGAGTGACCCGGCGCCACCGGCACCACCGGTACGTCGTTGCGGAAGGACCTGCCCCGGCCGACGGGCGGGTCCTTCCGCATTGTTGACGAAGTGCCACGGACTGGGCGACATTGGGCAGGGTTCTGGGGGGAACACATGGCTCTTGGGGAGAGCGGTCCGGCGGACCGTGCCGTACTGGAAGCGCTGGAAGCGGCGATGGGCGCCCGGCTCGGCCGGGAGTGCCTGTACGTCCCGTCCTGCCGGCTGGGCCTCTATCTGGCGCTCCGCCACTGGTGCGAACCCGGCGGAAGCATCCTCATGTCCCCGGTCAACGACGACGTCATCCTCTTCGTCGTCCTCGCCGCCGGCCTGCGGCCCGTCCAGGCCCCGCTGTCCACCGCGGACGGCTCGATCGACGTGGACGCCGTCCCTGACGCCGTGTGGAACGGCCTCTCGGCCGTCCTCACCACCAACCTGTACGGGAATCCCGACCCCGCCGGGCGGCTCCGCGAGCGCTGCGACCGCCTCGGCATCCCACTGATCGAGGACGCCGCACACGCCATCGGCAGCGTCACGGACGGAAAGCCGGTCGGCTCGTACGGGGACGCGGCCGTCTTCAGCCTCTCCAAACACGTCGGTGCCAAGGCCGGAGGCTTCCTCGCCGTCGCCGACCCGGCTCTGCGCGCCCCGCTGGAACAGGCCCGGGACACCCTGCTCGACCCCGCCCGCCTCACCGCCGAACTCGCCTACGCCGTACGCCCGTACGCGGAGTCCGCCGTACGCGGACTTCGGCTCGCCCCGGCCGCCCGGTGGACCCTGCGACTGCTCGGCCTCCAGGAACGGGAGGAGATCCGGATGCCGTTGCGGCCTACGGAGCTACGCCAGGCACTGGACGCCGCGCCCTCGTTGAGGGCCTTCCACACCTGGGTCCGCGTCGACATGCACGACTACCGCGTCGCTCCGGGCCGCTCACGGCGGCGACGCCTCCGGCACCTGCTGGGCCGCCTCGACGAACGGCTCGCCGCGCACCGGACGGGCACCGAGCGCCTCCTCGCGAGCCACTGGGCGCCCCCGGTCCAGGCCGGCGCCCCCGTACAGCCGCTGTTCCGGGTGCCGTTGCTGGTGGCCGACCGGGACGCGGCCGTCGCCGCGCTCGCCCGCCACCGCATCACCGTCGGCTATCTCTACGACCCGCCGCTCGACACCTATGCGGGTGAGGCGTTCACCGACCCGTCCCCCTCACCCGCCGGGGCGGCCTGGTTCGCGCGGCACGCCCTGCCCGTGGACCCGCTGCGCGCCGGTCCCGTCCTCGAGATCCTGACCTCGGCGGGTACCGAGCCCGCGAGCGAGCTCCCCGGTGTCTGACACCACGAGAGTCGGCCCGCCGAAGGCCGACGCGGCGCCCTCACACGCCCCGAAGGACGGCGCGAGCGGCGACTCGATGTTCCGTAACGCCTACGCCCTGATGCTCTCCACCGGAGTCTCCGCCGCCCTCGGCCTGGGTTTCTGGCTGGTCGCCGCCCGCTACTACACGGAGGAGGCCGTCGGCCAGGGATCCGCCGCCATCGCCGCGATGCGGCTCCTCGCCTCGGTCACCGCGACCACGATGATCGGCGCCGTCGTGCGCTACGTGCCCCGCGCCGGACGCGCCACCGGGTCCCTGGTCGCCCGTACCTACCTGGTCAGCTCCATCGTCGTCAGCCTGGCCTGCGTGGTCTTCCTGCTCACCCTGGACCTGTGGGGGGATTCGTACGCCCCGCTCGGCACCCTGTCCGCCGGGCTCGTCTTCACCGGGTCCTGCGTCGCCTGGTCGGTCCTCACGCTCCAGGACGGGGTGCTGACCGGGCTCCGCAAGGCCTTCTGGGTACCCGTCGGCAACGCGGTGTTCTCCATCGGCAAGCTGCTGCTCCTCGCCGCGTTCGCGACCGCCCTGCCCGTCCTCGGTGTCTTCGTGTCCTGGGCCGCCGCCATCGCCCTGTCCGTGCTGCCGGTCGGCTGGCTGGTCTTCCGCCGGCTGATCCCGCGCCAGACCGGAGCCGACCGGGACCGCGAACCGCCCCGGATGCGCGAGATCGGCAGGTTCCTCGCCGGGGACTCGGTCGGCGCGCTCTTCAGCCTGGCCATGATCAACCTGCTGCCCGTGATGGTGGCCGTGCGCTTCGACGCCGCGCACAACGGCTTCTTCTACATCGCCTACACCGTCGGCGGCACCATGGAGTTCATGGCCGTCAACATGGCCTCCTCCCTCACCGCGCACGCCTCGCACAGCCCCGGTCACCTGGCCGAAGGCGTACGCGGCGCGCTGCGCCGCATGGCGGTCCTGCTGGTTCCCGTCGTCGTCGTACTGGTCCTGTTCGCCCCGCAGATCCTCGCCCCCTTCGGCGCCGACTACGCCGCCCACGGCACCCTGGTCCTGCGGCTGCTGGCCGCGGCAGCCCTGCCCCGGGTCGTGGTCGAGCTGTACATCGGCGTGCTGCGGGTGCAGGGCCGCACCGGTGCGCTGGCCGTCCTGCAGGGCACGATGTGCGCCCTCGTCCTGGGCAGCGCGGCGGTGCTGCTCGGTCCGACGGGGATCGCCGGGGCCGGCTGGGCGATGCTGATCTCCATGACCGCGGTGGCGGCCGTGTCGGCCCTGGGACTGCGCTCCGCCCTCACCGGCCGGTCCCTGTGGGGCTCGCGGCCGGACCGTTCCGGGTGCCGCTGTCGCGGGCGGCGCACGCCGGGCGCGCACGGCTGACCGGCGCGGAGCTGATCGACGCCCTGCCCCGGTCACCGTGGCGGGTCACCGCGGCCGCGGTGTGGGTGCTCGCGGTGGCCGGGTGGGTCGCGCAGGACACCTTCGCCGTGGCCGGACTGCCCGTGGCCGTGGGGCTGTTCGCGGCCACGACGGTGGCGTACGGCGTACGCGGGTGGGTCAGCGGCCGGGCACCGGCTGCGTGAAGTAACCGTCCTGGCCGGCCGTGCGGTAACCCTCCAGACCCGGGCCTTCGTCGACCGTGAGGTCGCAGCCCTTGCCCGGGACCGCCCGGTTCCAGTGCACCAGCGCCTTGGCCTGGGGCATGGTCCGGGCCACCTCCGGGATCTCCTCGTACCACTCGCGCTGGCGGTCCGCGTCCGCCGGATCGGGCACCGTGGCGAACTCGGCGAACATCAGCGGCTTCTCGGCACTGATGTGGGTGCGCAGCCACTCGTACGTCGGCCGCTGGCTGCGGTCGAAGTCCTTCCAGTCCGTGGTGTCGTGGCAGGTGAAGTAGTTGTACTGGTCCATGCCGATCCAGTCGACGTAGTCGTCGCCCGGGTAGAGCCGTTCGAAGAGCTTCCCCGACGGGAGGTGGCCGGACACCGTCCACACCCACACCACGTTGTCCACACCCAGCTCCTGGAACCGGTCGTGGAGGTGGCGGTAGGCGGCGACGTACTCCTCGGGGGTGCCCGCGTCACCGACCCGGGCGTCGACCTCCTGGTCGAAGGAGAAGAACACCCGCTTCCCGTACGCCTTGAGGCGACGCGCCTGCGGGTCGATGATCTCCCGGTCGTGCTTCCCCGAGGCGATGTCCGCCCAGCCGAGCTGGTCCTCGGTCCAGTTGGCGTGGTGGGGCTCGCGCCACACCGTGGACTCCCAGGCCAGCATCAGCATCCGGTCCCGGCCGAGGATCTGCTCGTCGGGGGTCAGGAGCTGTCCGTCGAGGTCGGTGTCCGACATGTCATGGTAGGTGTACAGGAGGTCGAGCTTCCGGCCGATCTTCTTCTCGAACGCGTACACCGCGTCCTTCAGCGAGCCGTTCGGAGCGTACGGCACATAGGCGCCCCACCATGCCCCGCACGGCGGCACGAGTGTGGCGGTGGGGGCGCACGTCCCGCCGGGCACCGGGCCGGTGGCGGCGTCCGCGGGAAGCGCGTCGGCGGACGGCGCGCCACGGTCGTCCTCACCGGAGGAGGGCGTGCCGATCCAGGCGATGAGTCCGGTGAGCAGCGCCGCGACGGCGACCAGGGCGAGCACGAGGCAGGTACGGGGCCGGCGCTCCTCGGGTGCGCGGTGGCGGATCACCCGTGCCTCACGGGTGTCGCCCGGGCCCGCTCGACTGCGCCCCGGCTGGCGGCGGGCAGCGGGAGACCCGGGAGGGCCGAGGCCAAGGTGGTGAACGCGGCGAGCGACACCAGGAACGCCGTGCCCGAGAAGCCCTCCACCAGGAACAGCGTGGTGGCCGCGATGACGGCCACGGACAGCCCGAGGGGCGCGGCGAGCGCGGCCGCTTCGAGACGGGCACCCGGCCTGAGCACTCCGGGCTGCGGATACAGCAGGGCGAGTCCGGGGCCGCAGCAGACGAAGAGGAGCACGGGCGCCCAGCGCAGGGGCGAGCCCGCCGGCAGCGCGGTCGCGGCGAGCGCCACCCACCCGGAGAGCGCCAGGGCGGCTCTGGCCAGGGTATGGCGGGCGGGAGATGCCGTTTGCCGGTTCTCGGACACGTGGTTCTTCCTTCCTGATCCGGGTCTGCCCTGCGGACGTGTCTCAGGGGCTGTCGTAGCGCAGGACGACGCCGTGCCGGGTCCGCTCGACCACGCTGAAGAGCGGCGAGGCGGTGAGGTCCCGGGTCAGTGCGGCGAAGCCGCCGGGCGGCAGCAGCCCCTCACCGGCGGTGTAGATGTCCTGGGTGCGGGTGAGGATGACGTAGGCCGTGGTGCCGGACGGCAGCCGGGTCGAGAGATAGCGCGCCGGGTCCTCGAGCATCTCGACGTTCTCCGTAAGCTCCTGCTCGGCGAAGAACCAGTGCTCCAGCCGGTCGTAGCGGTGCAGCGCCTGCGGGAAGGAGCCGGTGGTGGCCAGGATCAGCGCCCCTTCGGGGGCCCGGTCGATGGCACGGGTGACGAGCGCGGTCTCGGCGGGCGGGGTGTAGTTCATCTGCTCCTTGCCGTAGTACGACGGCAGGAAGCCGACCAGCAGCGCGGCCAGTGACACCGGGAGCGCGACGGCGCAGATCCTCCGTACGGCCGGCCGCACCCGGTGCGCTCCGGTGCCTCCGGCCGCCGGTACGAGCGCCGCGGCGGCGAAGAAGGCGGCGCCCGGGAGCGCGAACAGATAGACGCGGAAGAGCATCTCGCCGCCGTAGTCGTTGACCACGAACAGGGGGACGGGCGCGGCGGAGGCCAGCAGCAGCGGCAGGGCGCTGTGCACCAGGCGGCGGCGCAGCAGGAGGGCCGCGCCCGCGAGGACCGCGACGGCCAGCACCATCAGGATGTTGGCCCGCCCCGCGAGTTCGGGGCCGGCCCCGGTGAGCTGTCCCGCGTATCCGGCTCGGGAGTTCTGGGTGAGTTCGCCGAGGGAGTCGCGCAGGGTGCCCAGGGTCTCGGTGAACAGGGGGCGGCCCATGGTGAGGTCCCAGGCCAGCATGAGCAGCCCGGCCACGGCGAGGAGCCCGGGGTTGCGGTAGCGGCGTGTCAGGTTGAGCGCGAGCAGGGTGACGCAGAGCATCACCGGGGTCAGCTGGTGCACCGCGTTGACGGCCAGGATCAGGGGTGCGAGGACGGCGGCACCGACCGCGCGCTGCCGGGTGCCGGTAGGCGGCGGGACGGCTGCGGCGGCGGGGTCGAGGTGGGCCCGCGAGCGCAGCCGGCCTGGCGACCCGGGGCGCACGAAGTGCCGTACGACGACGGCGAGTACGGCGAGGTGGAGGAGGAAGGCCAGGCCCTGCGGGGCGAGGTAGTCCTGGCCCACCCAGTTGGCGAGCTGGAAGATCCAGACGGCGGTCCACACGAGGCGCCAGTCCTCGCTGAAGGTGCGGTAGATGAGGACCAGGACCGGCATCATCAGCAGGCCGAAGACGACGGGGGCCCAGTTCAGGTAGGTGGCGGCGCTGTCGGCTCCGAAGGTACGGACGAGTCCGCCGTTGAGCGTGAAGAAGCCGGGCCACTGGTCGTAGGCCGACATGTTGCCGGACAGGCCCTCGCCCGGGCGCAGTTCGCCGTTGGCCAGCAGGTGGTTGATGACGGCGTCGTGCTTGGAGGCCCAGGGGTAGCGCTCCGAGTCGTACAGGACCGCGGGTACGCCCTTGAGGGCCATCAGGAGTCCGGCGCAGTACAGCGCGGGCCACCACGGTGCCGTGCCGGCGCGGCGGAGGCTGACCAGGAAGCCCGTGGTCAGGGCGAGCAGGGAGAGGTAGTAGGTGACGGGCAGCCGGTCGAGGAGGCCGTACTCGCCCATCGAGCGGAATCCGATGGACGGCAGCGAGGTGATCCAGAGACCGGCCGCCAGGAGTAACGGCAGCCAGGTGAGGAGGGTCTGCGGTCTCAGCGCCTCGGGGAGACGGCGGGGCGTACCGCCGGGGGCGGTGCCGGGGGGCTGCCCGGGAGGGAGCACCGGCTCGGCGCTCCCCGCGGTGTCCCCCTTGACCGGCGCGGGCACATGCTGTGGCACGGTGCGACTCCCCCCACGGATGTGGTCGCGGCCGTCACGCCGCTGTCCCCTTGACGGCCTCACCGACGGCCGTAAGCGAAGTATAGGAATGTGCTGAGATTTTGTGGCGCTTTCGTCGTTTTCGTGCGGTCCGCCGCCTCACCCCGCGAAAACGGGCCCCTGTGCGACGGCCCGCGCCCGCCGGTACCACCTCCACCCCACGGTCGGCAGGGAGTCGTGGAACGGCGCCACGCGTGCGCCCTCGCCCGCCATCCAGCGCTCGACGTCGCGCACCGTGTGGCTCTGCCGCAGGATCAGGCGCGCGATCCGGTACGGCTCGTCCCGGCCGGAGCTCAGCGCGTGCCGGACGGCCACCGCGCTGTCGTAGCCGGTGGCGCGGGCGGCGCGGCGCACCCGCGCGCTGTTGTATCCGTGCGGATAGGCGAGGTGGGCCACCCCGTGACCCAGCACGTCCTCCAACGCCTTCTTGGAGTCGACGAGTTCGGACCGGAGAGCCGCGCCGGGCAGCGTGTCCAGCTGCGCGTGGGTGACGGTGTGCCCGCCCACCTCCATGCCGTACTGCTCCAGCAGCGGCGCCTGCTCCAGGCTCATCATCGGCCCGGGCGGCAGCAGGCTGCCCGGACCGGAACGGGTCAGCGCGCCGGTCGTGAGATACGCGGTGGCCGGCATCGACCGTCCGGCGAGCGCCTCGGCGGTCGGCCCCGGCAGATCCGCGAAGCCGTCGTCGAAGGTCAGGACGACCGGCCGGTCCGGCAGCGGCTCACGTCCCGTGAGATGAGCGACGAGGGAACCGACCGGGACCGGGGTACGGCCGCAGGCTGCGATCGCGTCCAGCTGGGCGGCGAACACCCGTGGCGTGACGGTGAATTCGGCGATCCACTCCGGCGGGTCGTCCATCACCGCGTGGTACAGCAGCACGGGTATCCGGGACTCCCCCGCACGCCCCTCCGGCCTGCCGGGGCCGTCCGGTCCGCCGGGCATCTCGGGTACGCGGGCGTTCACCTCCCCTCCCAGGGGCGTGACGCGCCACGGACCGCGAGCCGGGCGCGTACGTATCCGAGGGGGCCGTACAGCAGACCGCGCCGCTCCAGCCGGGACAGATGCCGGGGCCACGGGTAGGTGTAGGTGCCGTGCGCGCCGGGAACACCGGCGCGCTCCGCCGTGTCGGTGTTCCCGGCGCGCACCGCCGTCATCGAACGGGCATGGGCGAGACCGCGCGGCAGCCGCGCCAGGAGGGGCGGCAGCAGCGCGGGCCTGCGGACCAGGAGCGCGGCGAGGCAGGCGGTGAGCCCGGCCCCGTAGCCGTACGCCTGCCCGCACAGGTCCTCCCAGCGCTCCCGGTGGTGGTGCCAGACGATCGCGTCGGGCGTGTAGTGCAGCGGATACC
Organism: Streptomyces sp. NPDC005794; assembly: GCF_042871445.1. Classification (NCBI taxonomy): domain Bacteria; kingdom Bacillati; phylum Actinomycetota; class Actinomycetes; order Kitasatosporales; family Streptomycetaceae; genus Streptomyces; species Streptomyces sp. NPDC005794. The sequence continues at coordinate 148,836 of NZ_JBIAIN010000015.1, read as the reverse complement.
CCTCCGCGAGGAGCCGTACGAAGGCGTAGAGGTCGTCGCCTCCCTTGGCCGCGGTCCCGGTGCCGGTGGCGGGGTCGAAACCGCCGACCGCTCTCAACGGCCCCGCGCGGAACGCCATGTTGGCACCGGAGCCGAACCGTCCGGCGGTGAACGGGAAGAGCGGCTCGTCGGCGGGCGGGTGCGCGGGGTCGTAGCGGCGCGCGGTGAACCCCTTGGCGAATCCGCCGTGGCTCTCCAGCAGGACCTGTGCCGGGGTGGTCAGCCTGGCCGGCAGGATCAGACCGGTGACACAGGCCGGCCGGGGGTCCTCGCCGAAGGGCCTGGTGAGGGCGGTGAGCCAGTGCGGGTCGGCGATGACGTCGTCGTCGGTGAAGGCGAGCACATCGGCCCCCGCGACCGCGATGCCCCTGTTGTGCGCGGCGGCCAGGCCGGGCACCGGCTCCCGGACGTAGCGCACGCCCCGTCCGGCGTAGGCCGAGGTGACGAGTTCGCGGGTGGCACCGGTGGCCGGGGCGTTGTCGACGACCACGATCTCGAAGTCCGGGTGGTCCTGGGCGAGCAGCGAATCGAGGGCGCGGGCGAGCGGCCCGGGGCGCTCCCGGGTCGCGACGACGACCGTGGCCCTGGGCACCTCCCCGGCCGGCGGGGGCTCCTGGACGTCCGGGAGGACGATCTCGTCCGCCGCCTGCCCGGCGAGGACGGAGGCCGGGTCGTCGCCCGCCCTGACGCGCCCGACGACCGTGCCGACCGGGCGCCCGCGCAGCCGGACCAGGGCGAAGACCCGCTGCTCGTCACCGTCCCGCGTGTCCAGGGGCGGACCGCCGGGGGCGGGCCCTATCCGTACACCCGTGCCGTCGGCCGCGTCGAGCTCCAGCTCGGCGACGGCCATGCCGGCGAGCCGGCCGATGTCCGGCAACCGCGGCGCGTTCCCTGTCTGTCCGTTCCCGTACGGCATCCGGTCCCCCCGGTCGTGTCGCTATGGACGTTTCGGTTCGCGCAGCCGGCCGGCCCGTTCCAGGCCGCGCTGCGCCAGGCCCGCCAGCCGGGGCCGTTCCCGTACGAAGCTGTGCGCGCGGCGGGAGGGCTCGCGGCCGAGCCACCGCAGGGCCGCGCCCGCGCCCGGCCTGACCGAGGCGCCCTCGTACACCGCGCGTTCCCCGGTCTTCAGCGCGTCCTTGTACTCGGCCGCCCCGCGCCCCATGTCGAGCATCCCGATGCCGTCGTCCGCCGCGGCCCGCGCCATCCGCAGATGCAGGATCAGGCCCGGCGAGAACTTCGCGAACTCGGGGTCGTACGCCGGGAACCAGCACGAGAGCAGCGTCCGCGAGCGGAGCCCGAAGTGGGCGGCCACGGGCCGGTCACCCGCGTACAGGACGGAGAGCAGACCGGAGCACCCGGGCGCCCGGGTGTGGAACAGGAACTCCACCAGACCGCGGATCCACGCCTTGGCGAAGCGGTCACGGCGGCCGGTCCTGCGGTACTGGGCGGACTTCCACCCCATCAGGGTGCGCAGCACCTCCGGGTCCCGTTCATCGAGGACGAACCGCACCTCCCCGGCCACGCGACCGAGCTTGCGCTCCTTGGCCAGGGTGGTCCTGAGGAACTTCGGCGACCGCGCGCGCAGCGCCTTCTCGTAACTCTCGTAACCGTCGCCGACATCGATGACGTACGAGGCGTACGAGCGGGCGGCGTCCGGCTCGAAGAGGCCCTGGCGCTCCTCCAGGTTGTCGAACTCCCAGGCGGAGAGGCCGCAGGCCCGCAGCAGCTCCTTCGCGTCCAGCGGAAGGCCGGGGCGCAGCACCGCGCCCTGGACGTCGGAGACCCCGAAGCCGATGGCCCGTCCGTGGCCGAGGCGTCCCCGCTCGAACGGGAGGAAGCCGGCCGTTCCCCCGGACTCCTCGCTGATCACCGCCACCCGCGCGTGCGGCCGGACCCGGCCGACGGCCAGGGCGAATTCCGGTTCCATGAACGGATGGGCCGGGGCGCCGGACTTCGCCCGCAGCGCACGCCAGATCTCGATGTCCCCCGCGCCCAGATCTCCGGGCCTGACCACACGTACGCGCATGCCGCTCACCAAGACCCCCCGGTCCTACCCCCCTGAGCCACGCTGCTCGGAACGGTACCGGGCGCGGTCACCCGGCGGTAGACAGCCGCGACATCCCGTGACCGACCGGGGAATATCGGGTCCGCCCGGACGGGGGTGTCACACGACCCGCTCACCCCGCCGCCATACGGCGCCGACCAGCGGGACTCCCGGCCGGTAGGCCAGGTGGACATGGCTCGGCGCGTCGAGGAGCACGAGGTCGGCACGGGCCCCCGGAGTGATACGGCCGATGTCGGTGCGGCGCAGGGCGGCGGCCCCTCCGGCGGTGGCGGACCAGACCGCTTCGTCAGGGGTCATGCCCATGTCCCGTACGGCGAGGGCGATGCAGAACGGCATGGAGGAGGTGAACGAGGAGCCCGGGTTGCAGTCCGTGGACAGGGCGACGGTGGCGCCCGCGCCGAGGATGCGGCGGGCGTCGGGCCAGGCCGCACGGGTGGAGAACTCGGCGCCTGGGAGGAGGGTGGCGACGGTGCGGCCCTGGCCGAGCGCGTCGAGGTCGGCGTCGTCGAGGTGGGTGCAGTGGTCGGCGGACGCGGCGTCCAGCTCGACGGCGAGACGGACGCCGGGGCCGTGGCCGAGCTGGTTGGCGTGGACGCGGGGGTGCAGGCCCCTGGCCAGGCCCGCGGTGAGGACCGTGCGCGCCTGGCCCTCGTCGAAGGCGCCCCGCTCGCAGAAGACGTCGATCCAGCGGGCGTACGGGGCGCAGGCGTCCAGCATCGGCCCGGTGACGAGGTCCACGTAACCGGCGGGGTCGTGGGCGTAGTCCGGGGACACGATGTGGGCGCCGAGGAAGGTGACCTCGTCGGTGTGGCGGGCGGCGATGCGCAGCGCGCGTGCCTCGTCCTCGACGGTGAGGCCGTAGCCGGACTTGGTCTCGACGGTGGTGGTGCCCTGCCGGAGCGCCTCGGCCAGATAGCGCGCGACGTTGGCGGAGAGCGCGTCGTCGGAGGCGGCGCGGGTGGCGGCCACCGTCGTGCGGATGCCGCCCGCTGAGTAGGGGCGGCCGGACATACGGGCGTTGAACTCGGCGGTGCGGTCGCCCGCGAACACCAGGTGCGAATGGGAGTCCACGAAGCCGGGGAGCACGGCGCGCCCGCCCGCGTCGACGGCGTTGTCAGTGGCGGGTGCTTTGCTGGATTCACCGGTCCACACGATGCGGTCGCCGTCGATGACGACGGCCGCGTCCCGGATCAGGCCCAGAGGGGTCCCGTCTCCGAGGGAGGGGTCGTTGGTGACCAGGTTCGCGATGTGGGTGATGGCGGTCGTCGTGGTCGTCGTGGTCGTCGGCATCCAAACGCAGCTTTCGTCGGGTTCGCCCGGCTGTACCGCCGGGGGTTTCGGCCGCCGTTCTTCCGGCACGGGCCGGGGCGGTCCGTTCGGCGCGGCCTTCGGCCGGCCGTTCAGCCGTACAGGGCGGCGACGGCCGAGGCGAGCGCTCCGGGCACGTCCTCGATCCGCGTGTGGCGGCCGTCCCGGACGATGTGCCGGCCCGCCACCACGGTGTGCCGCACATCAGCGGCGGTGGCGGCGAATACGGCTGCTTCGGCTGCCAGCCGGGGCAGCGGCCCCGCTGTTCTGACGGAGTCCAGTGCGACGGTGGCGAGATCGGCGGGCGCGCCCGGTTCGAGCAGACCCGCGTCCGGGCGGCCGAGCGCGGCGTGCCCCTCGGCGGACGCCGCCCTGAGCAGGGCTGCCGCCGTCCAGTGGCCCCGCACATGGGTGCGCAGGCGTTCGTTGAGCTCCATCGCCCGGGCCTCCTCGAAGAGGTCGATCACGGCGTGACTGTCACTGCCCAGCGAGAGAGGAGAGCCCGCACCCTGGAGAGCGGCCGCGGGGCCGATGCCGTCGGCGAGGTCGCGTTCGGTGGTGGGGCACATGCAGGTGCCCGTCCGGGAGGAGCCCAGCAGTTCGATGTCCTCGGCCGTGAGGTGCGTGTTGTGGATGCCCGTGGTGTGCGGGCCGAGGACCCCGTGGTCGGAGAGGAGCCGGGCCGGGGTGCGGCCGTGGGCGGCGAGGCAGGCGTCGTTCTCCGCGGTCTGCTCGGAGAGGTGGACATGGAGCGGGACCGCCCGTTCCTGGGCCCACCGGGCGACGGTGGACAACTGCCCGGCCGGGACGGCGCGTACGGAATGGATGGCGGCGCCGATCACCACGAGGTCTCCGTCCCCCTTGAGGAGGGAGGCGCGCTCGGCCCAGGCGTCGGCGGTGGTGTCGGAGAAGCGCAGCTGGTGCCGGCTCGGCTTCTCGCCGAATCCGGCGGCGAGATAGGCGGTGTCGAGCAGCGTGATGCGGATGCCGGCCTCGGCCGCCGCGGCGATGAGCGCCTCGCCCATGGCGTTCGGGTCCTCGTAGGGCGTGCCCCCGGGCGCGTGGTGCAGATAGTGGAATTCGCCCACCGCGGTGATCCCGGCCAGCGCCATCTCGGCGTACGTGGCGCGGGCGAGGTCGTAGTAGGTGTCGGGGGTGAGACGGGAGGCCGTCCGGTACATCAGCTCACGCCACGTCCAGAAGGTGCCGGAGCCCACCTGGACGGTGGAGCGCAGCGCGCGGTGGAAGGCGTGCGAGTGGGTGTTGGCCAGCCCCGGGACGGTCAGCCCGTGCAGCGCGGTGGCGCCGGGCGGCGGCGTGTCGATGCCCGTCCGGACACCGGCGATGCGCCCGCCCGCCACGTCCAGGAGGACGCCCGGCTCGACGTGGGTGCCGAGCCAGGCGTGCGACATCCAGTACGTCGCGGTGACCGGTGTGCCCGTCGGTTGCGTAGTCAGCTGCACGCGAGACCTTCCAGTACGTCGGCGAGTGCCCTCACCCCGGCCACGCAGTCGTCCTCCGCTGCGTGCTCGGCGGGTGAGTGCGAGATCCCGGTGGGGTTCCGTACGAACAGCATGGCGGTAGGCACGGAAGCGGACAAAATACCCGCGTCGTGTCCCGCCCCCGTGCCGAGCACGGGCACAGAGCGCCCACCGCCGTCCGGGCCGCGCTTCTCCAGGACCCGGCGGATCTCGTCCCGCAGCGCGTGCTGGAAGTCCACCACCGGGGTGAACGACTCGCGTACGACGTCGAGATCGATCCCGGCCCGCTCGGCGTGCTCCCGCGCCGCCCGCTCGACGCCGCTCACGACGGCGTCGAGGGTGGCCTGGTCGGAGGCCCGTGAGTCGAGCCAGGCGCGTACGAGGGAGGGGATGGCGTTGACCCCGTTCGGCTCGACGGCGATCTTGCCGAAGGTCGCGAGGCCCCCGGCGAGCTCCGCCTCGCGTCGGGCCGCGAGCACGGTCTCGGCATACGTCAGCATCGGGTCCCGCCGGTCGGCGAGCCGCGTCGTGCCGGCGTGGTTGGCCTCGCCCCGGAAGTCGAACCGCCAGCGGCCGTGCGGCCAGATGGCCGAGGCGACCCCGACCGGGTCCCCGCTGAGGTCGAGGGCGCGGCCCTGCTCCACATGGAGCTCGACGAACGCACCGATCCGGGCGAGGCGTTCGGGGTCGGGGCCGATGGCGCCGGGGTCGTGTCCCGCGGCCTCCATGGCCTGCGGGAGCGAGATGCCGTCCCCGTCACGGAGCCGGTGCGCGTGCTCGACGGTCAGCTGCCCGGCGGCGAGCCGGGAGCCGACACAGGCGAGCCCGAACCGGGCCCCTTCCTCGTCGCCGAAGTTGGTGACGGCGAAGGGCCTGGTGAACACCGCTCCCCTGCGGCGGAGTTCGTCCAGGGCGGCGAAGGAGGACACCACGCCGAGGGGGCCGTCGAAGGCGCCGCCGTCGGGCACGGAGTCGAGATGGGACCCCGTGACCACGGCGTCCCCGGCGAGCGGATCGCCGAGCCAGGCCCACTGGTTGCCGTTGCGGTCGATCTCGTGGACGAGGCCGCGCGCCTCGGCCTGTGCCTGGAACCACAGACGGCACTCGGCGTCGGCGCCGGTCCAGGCGTAGCGGCGGTAGCCGCCCGAGGCGTCGCTGCGGCCGATGGGCCGCAGCGAGCGCCACATGGCGTGGAAGGTGTCGCTCACGCGGTGTCTTCCTCCCGCATCGGGATGCGCACGCCGCACTCGTCCGCGACCGACTCCGCGATGTCGTAGCCCGCGTCCACGTGCCGGATGACGCCCATGCCGGGGTCGTTCGTGAGCACCCGCCGGATCTTCTCGCCGGCCAGCTTCGTGCCGTCGGCGACCGAGACCTGGCCCGCGTGGAGGGAACGGCCCATGCCGACGCCGCCACCGTGGTGGATGGAGACCCAGGAGGCGCCCGAGGCGACGTTCACCATGGCGTTCAGGAGCGGCCAGTCGGCGATCGCGTCGGAGCCGTCGAGCATGCCTTCCGTCTCGCGGTAGGGGGAAGCCACCGAACCGCAGTCCAGGTGGTCGCGGCCGATCGCGAGGGGGGCGGCGAGGGTGCCGTCGCCGACCATGTCGTTGAACATGTCGCCCGCCTTGTCGCGCTCGCCCTGGCCGAGCCAGCAGATGCGCGCCGGCAGCCCCTGGAAGTGGACCCGCTCCCCCGCCATCCTGATCCAGCGGTGCAACGACTCGTTCTCCGGGAAGAGCTCGAGCAGCGCCTTGTCCGTCTTGTGGATGTCGGACGCCTCACCCGAGAGCGCCGCCCAGCGGAACGGGCCCCTGCCCTCGCAGAAGAGCGGCCGGATGTACGCGGGCACGAAGCCCGGGAAGTCGAACGCGCGGGCGTATCCCGCGAGCTGGGCCTCGCCCCGGATCGAGTTGCCGTAGTCGAAGACCTCGGCTCCCGCGTCCATGAAGCCGACCATCGCCTCGACGTGCGCGGCCATCGACTCCCGGGCACGCCGGGTGAAGTCGGCGGGCTTCTCGGCCGCGTACGCGGCCATGTCGTCGAGGTCGACGCCGACGGGCAGATAGGCGAGCGGGTCGTGCGCGCTGGTCTGGTCGGTGACGATGTCGACGGGAGCACCCTCGGCGAGCATGCGGGGCAGCAGCTCCGCCGCGTTGCCGAGCAGGCCGATGGAGAGCGGGCGCCGGGCGTCCCGGGCCTCGACGGCCAGTTGGAGCGCGTGCTCGAGCGAGTCGGCCCGGACATCCAGGAAGCGGTGCTCGATCCGGCGCTCGATGGCGCGCGGGTCGACGTCGATACACAGGGCGACGCCGTCGTTCATGGTCACGGCCAGCGGCTGGGCCCCGCCCATGCCGCCGAGTCCGGCCGTCAGCGTGATGGTCCCCGCCAGCGTCCCGCCGAACCGCTTCGCCGCGACTGCGGCGAACGTCTCGTACGTGCCCTGGAGGATGCCCTGGGTGCCGATGTAGATCCAGGATCCCGCGGTCATCTGCCCGTACATGGTGAGCCCGAGGGCCTCCAGACGGCGGAATTCCTCCCAGTTGGCCCAGTCGCCCACCAGGTTGGAGTTGGCGATCAGGACGCGCGGCGCCCATTCGTGGGTCTGCATGACACCCACCGGCCGCCCGGACTGGACGAGCATCGTCTCGTCCTGCTTGAGCGTCCGCAGCGTACGGACCATGGCGTCGAAGGACCGCCAGTCGCGGGCCGCCTTGCCCGTGCCGCCGTAGACGACGAGCTTGTCGGGGTGTTCGGCGACCTCGGGGTCCAGGTTGTTCTGCAGCATGCGGAGGGCTGCTTCCTGCTGCCATCCCAGGGCGCTCAGTTCGGTACCACGCGGTGCCCGTACGGGGCGGGGTCCTGACATGGGGCTGCCTCCTCGCGAATGTGACTCTCCTATTCACATCCTGCCCATCTGAATACTCCTAGTCAACAGGTGCGGCTCGCGCCGTCCCGGGCAGGCCGTCCTGTTGGCACCGGCATCGACGCCCCGGCCGGCAACGGTGGCGGGCGGACCGTTCGCACGTACCTGTGGAAAATGCCAGAACTCCCACCAGTCACACACACGTTGCGTAACCTCTCCATTACATCCGTCCGCCACGTCGGGAGGAAAGTCCGCCTTGCCCGGAATCGACGAGTGCCTGATCGAAGTCATGAGGCTGCCCGGTGCCCGGGGTGCCGCGGTGGTCGACTGGACGAGTGGTCTCGCGCTCGGCACCATCGGCGAGTCACCCAGCGGCGACCACGAGGCCACGGCCGCCGAGACCGCCGAACTGGCGAGGATGGCCGCCGAACAGCCGGTCTTCGCGCAGGCGGACGCACCCGCCGCCGGACTGTCGGGCCCGCCGGCCCCCGCCGTCGAGGACGTCATCGTCACCACCGCCCCCGGCTACCACATCCTCCGTTTCGTCGAGACGGCCTTCGACAGCAGCGTCTTCCTCCATCTCTGGCTGGACCGCGCGGAGGGCAACCTCGCCCTCGCGCGCATAAGGCTCGGCGAGATAGCCGAGCGGCTGGTCCTGGCATGAGACCCGGCGTCGCCGACCCGCCCGGCATACCCGAACGGGCCGCCCTCTCCCCGATGCTGCAGCGGCTCGCGGCGGAGCGCGCGACCGGCGCGCTGATGCGCGACCGCGGCACCCTGTACCTCGCCGACGGCCAGGTGGTCCACGCGGAGAGCCCCGCGACGCCCGGCATCGACGTCCTGCTCACCACCGGCGGGGCCCTGCGCTCCGAGGGCTGGTGGGAAGCGGTCGCCCAGGCGGGCGCCCGGCAGCGGGTGGGCCGCTACCTCGTGGACAGCGGCCGGGTCCCCGGCGGCGCGCTGGAGCTCTGCCACCTGGGGGCGTTGTACGACGCGGCCTTCTTCGCCCTGGCCCCCACGCACACTCCGGCCCGCTTCCGCTACGGGGTCTCCCACTGGATCGGCCCCGTCCGCCCCGTGCCCGTGCACGCCGTGCAGCGCGAGACGCTCCGGCGCCGCGAACTCCTGGACCGGATCTGGCCGGAGGCGCACACCGACAGCGCCCCGCTCTCCGCCTCGGCCCACCCGGTCGACGCCCCGGTGCCCCCACGCCAGCGCCGCGTCCTGGCTCTGGTCAACGGCGAGCGCACCGCGACGGACATCGCCCAGGAGCTGGGCCGCTCGGCCTTCCACATCCTGGTCGACCTGCGCCGACTGGCGGCTGCCGGACTGGTCGAAGCGGTCCGCCCGGCCACCGCCGGGCAGGAAGCGGTGCCTGAGCGCGGCCGCATCACGCTGCCCGAGGTCACGACCGACCCCGACGTCGCCCTGCTGCGCCGGCTCAGAGACGCATTGGAGGCCCTGTGATACGCGCGCTGAGACAGCGTGCCGGGAGGAGACAGCTGATGGTGCCCGAGGCCGAAGTGCAGGATGTCCTCGACGAGCTCCAGCGGTTACGCGCCCGGGTCCCGCTCCTGACCGGCGCGCTGGCCGCCAGCACCGACGGCCTGATCGTCGCCCACGACACCCCGGGCGTCGAGGCCGAGGGCGTCGCCGCGCTGACCGCCGCCGCACTCGGCGTCTCGATCCGGATGACCGACGCCACCGGACGCGGCGGCTTCCGCGAACTCCTGATCCGGGGCGAGAGCGGCTACATCGCCACGTACGCGGCGGGCTCCTCCGCCGTCCTGACCCTGCTGGCCGAGGACCGCATCAACGTCGGCCGCCTCCACCTCGAAGGCCGCCGCGCCGGTGCACGCATCGGCGAAGTCGTCGACGCCGCGCAGGACCGCGCCGACCGCCCCGCGCCGCCTCCCCGCCCGCAGCAGTCCCGGGCCCTGCCCCGCCGCGCCACCGCACCGGATTCCACGTGACACCCGCCGCGGCCCGTCACGCACGCGCCACGGGCGGACAGCGCACCACCAAGCAACGGACCGGCCACCGGGCCGGCCAGGGAAAGGAAACGAGCACTATGGCCAACACCGAAGCGTCACTGAAGGATGCGATGGCGTCGATCGAGGGGACCGTCGGTGTCGCACTCGTCGACTACACCAGCGGCATGGCACTGGGCACCCTCGGCGGTGGCAAGGACTTCAACCTGGAGGTCGCGGCGGCCGGAAACACGGACGTCGTCCGGGCGAAGCTCCGGACCATGGAGCACCTGGGCGTCAAGGACGAGATCGAGGACATCCTGATCACCCTCGGCACCCAGTACCACCTGATCCGGCTGCTCAAGGCCCGTGGCAACAACGGGCTGTTCCTCTACCTCGTGCTGGACTCCGGCCGGGCCAACCTCGCGATGGCCCGCCACCAGCTGCGGAAGATCGAAGCGGACCTGGAGGTCTGACCCGGCGTTCTCACCGGCGGCGGCGCCGCGCCCCACCGGGTGCGGCGTCCCCCGCCACGGGGCCGGTCGTCCGGTAGGCCTTCACCCGCCGGCCCGCGGGCCGGCCACGCTCCACCCAGTCGGTGCGCACCCAGTACAGGACGTCGTCCCGCCGCTCCCGCTGCCCGAGCCGTACGGCCTTCAGCCAGAGCCCGGCACCGGCCCCGGCCAGCACGAGCCCGCCGGCGCCCGGCAGCACGTACGCGCTCGCGACCGCCACGAGGAACGCGCCGGCCAGCCACCAGCGGTACCCGCGCCGCCAGTTCCGTACGGTCACGTCCCGGTCCTGGAGGAAATCGCCGCGCCCGGCCCGCGTGGCGGCCTTCGCGAGTTCCGCGTACCGCCCGGTCCGGGTGAACGCCACCCCGGCCAGCGTCACCAGGAACAGCACCGCCCCCGCCAGCAGCCCGATCCGCCGGCCGGTGAGGCCCGGGACGAACGCCCCGACGGCCGCCGCCAGCAGCCCCGGCCACCACAACGGCGCGGCCCCGGCCCGTACGATCACGGCCACCCTCGCCAACGACTGCGCTCCGCGCCCCACGTCCGTACCCCTCTCCCACGGTTCCCTGTGGACCTTCTCGGGCGCGGAGATTAACGGGCGCAGATGAGCGATGTCTGAGAATCAGCGGAAGCGGACCGCCCGGAGCCCCCGCCGTCCGTCTAGTCGACGAACAGCCCTCGCTCGGCAGCCCTCGCGTCGAACTCCTCCAGCCGGGCCTGCGCCTCGGGCAGCCCGTCGCACATGGCTTCCAGCAGCACCCGCCCCAGCAGCATCGGCGCACACGCGGTGTCGAAGGCGAGCCCGGTCCCCACGGCGGCCGGAATCAGCAGATCGCTGTGGGCCGCCACCGGAGCGAACGCCGAGTCGGACACGGTGACGACGGTCAGCCCCTGGTCCCGCGCGTACGCGAGCGCGTCCACGACCTCGCGCGGGTGCCTCGGCAGCGCGAAGCACATCACGGCACTCGCACCCGCCCGCCTGGCGGCATCGACGCGGTCGTGCAGCATGCTGCCGCCCTCGTCGAGTACGCGTACATCGGGGTGCACCTTGGCGGCGAAGTACCCGAACCCCCGGGCCTGCGAGGACGCGGCCCGCAGCCCGAGCACGAGCAGCGGCCTGGACGCGGCGAGCACCCGTCCCGCCCGCTCCACGGGGGCCGGGTCGGCGAGCAGTTCGGACAGCTGCCGCAGGTTCTCGATCTCCGCCAGCACCGCCTGCTGGTACTCGTTGAGGCCCTCCTCCGCGTCACCGCCGACGGCCGCTCCTTCCGGGGTGACCTCCCTCAGGTGCTTGCGCAGTGCCGGGTACCCGTCGAATCCGAGCGCCACGGCGAAACGGGTCACGGACGGCTGGCTGACCCCGGCGAGCTCGGCGAGCTCCACACTCGACAGAAAGGGGGCGTCGGCGGCCCGCCGCACCATGGAGTGCGCGATCCGCCGCTGGGTGGGCGTGAGCCGCCGCCCCTCGAAGAGCCGCTGCAACCTCGCAGCCGGGCTGCTCCCGCTCATGCTGTCCCCTCCAGTTCCGCCGCACCGGTCCGGCAGCGAGGAATCCATTCAGCCAGCAAGCGGTCTGCATGTCCATATACAACCCCCGCTTCCGCGCCGGCCCGGCCCTCGCATTGCGGGCCCGCTCGCCCCTGCGGACCCTGGGGGCATGATCCCAGCCAATACGAGAGGGCCGGGCGGCGTCATCGTCCGCTACGGCGACCCCGACGCCACGCACGTGCTGAGCGTCTACGCCGATCTGCGCTGCCCCTTCTGCAAGCGCATGGAACTCGCCCTCGGGGCCGTGATGGAGCGGGCCGCGGACGAGGGCAGATTCGCGGTGGACCATCATTTCGGCACGTTCATCGACGACGCCGCGGGCGGCAGCGGCTCCCTGGAGGCGCTGGCCGCGCTGGGAGCCGCGGCGGACACCGGGCAGAAGCCGTTCATGCACTTCCTGCGGGCGCTGTACGCCGATCAGCCCAGCGAGGAGGTGGACGCCTTCGCCGACCGGGACACCTTGCTGCGGCTGGCCGACGAGGTCGAGGCGCTGCGCACCGACGGCTTCCGGCAGAAGGTCATGGAGCGCACCTACCTGCCCTGGGCGGCGCAGGTGTCGGCTGCCTTCGGGACGAGCGGCGTACGGTCCACCCCGACGGTCCTGATCGACCGCACCCCGGTCGCCGTCATCAACGCCCTGGGATACGCGGTCACCCCCGAGGCCTTCCTCGCCGAGGTGACTCCCCCCTGAACGCCCGGCCCGTGCGTCAGAACACGACGCGGGCCGCCAGCAGCGCGGCCCGCGCCCCGGGATCACCCTCCAGCTCCAGACTGCCTCGCGTCGGCCGCCCCGACACGTGCCGGGCGAAGTCGACCGCGTCCGCGTGGAGCGTGGCCGCCGGGGTGCCGATGCCCAGCAGCCGGCGCCCTCCGGCGGGGCCGAGGAGGTCGAGTTCCGCCGCGGGGCCCGTCCAGGCGAGGGCCAGGTCGAGCACCACCTGGTCCACGATCTCCCGGTCGTGCCCGTCGAGGACCAGCTCGGTCCCGGTGGCGTCGCCGAGGTCCACCCGGTGCATCCAGGTGTCGCGGGCGATGAGGACGTTGCCGAGGTAGTCCATCGAGTCGTCGGGCAGGGCCTTCGCCTCCGGGTAGAGCAGACTCAGCCGGACCCTGCGACGTACCGGGGCCGGCACGCGCCGCAGGGCGATGAGTCCCTGGGGTGCGAAGTGGGCGAGTGCGCCGATCAGTTCGCGCCCCGGCACGGCCTGCCGGTCCTCGATCTGGGCCTCGTTGTGGCCGTCCATCCGGCCGAGGTGCGGATGGGTCCGCGCGGCCCGCCGGATCCGCCGCACGGCCACCCAGGGTCGCGGCAACTCCTCGTACTGGCCGACGATGTGGGCCAGCATGTCCCGGACACTCCAGCCGGTGCAGGGCGTCGGGCGCCGCCAGTCCTCGTCGGAGAGCTCGCGGAACGTGGTGAGCGTCGCCCGCAGCTCGGCCTCGTTGACCAGGCGGGCCCTCGTCCCGACCGTGCGCGGAACGGCACGGGCGGACGTTGTCGTGGTGGCCATGGGCGCGCCTCCCGTCTTCCGTCACCAACGCTACGCCGACGGGGCACGGCCCGCCCCGTGCGACGAGCCGCCGGAACAGGGGGCCAGGGGACACGTCGTGGCCTGGCTGGGGATCATCGGCGTGAACGCGGTGCACGCGGCCCGCGCGTGACCGTGGGCCCGGAAGAGGCCACAGCCCGTGTCCGACCGGGACGGCTGAGAGCCCGGCGTCCCCGCACATGAATAATCGCGGGGACCGCCGCACCCCCGGTTGCCCGGAGGGCGGGACGACGGCGGTCCCCGCGAGGGACGCGGTCCCGGGTCAGGGCCGGGAGTCACGTCCTGGCGACGGTGGAGGTCCGGGAGCCGCTCCGTAGTCCGTGTCGCCGTTCGTGGTGTCGGCGGGTTTCCCTGCCGACACCCCTTACTGTGCCGGAGCCGTGTTAAGCCGGTGCTGCGTCAACGTGTCGCGCTCGTACCGTTTTCGCGAACCCGGGAAACCCACGCTCACGGCTTCGGCGCCGCGCCCTTCGCCAGGAAGGCCAGCAGGTCCTGCCTGCTCACGACGCCCGTCGGCTTGCCCTCGACGAGAACGATCGCCGCGTCGGCACCGTCCGCACCGCTGAGCACGGCCATCAGGTCCTCGACCGGCTCCCCCGAGCCGACCTGCGGCAGCGGGGACGACATGTGCTTCTCCAGCGGATCGGACAGCTCGGCCCGCTGGGTGAACAGCGCGTCCAGGAGCTGACGCTCCACCACGGAGCCGATGACCTCGGCGGCCATCACGTCCGGGTGACCCGCGCCGGGCTTCACGATCGGCATCTGGGAGACGCCGTACTCCCGCAGTACGTCGATGGCCTCGCCGACCGTCTCCTCCGGGTGCATGTGGACGAGCGAGGGGAGCGGGCCGTCCTTGAAGTCGAGGACGGCGCCGACACGGGCGGAGGGACCGGAGTCCTCCAGGAAGCCGTAGTCGGCCATCCACTCGTCGTTGAAGATCTTGCTCATGTAGCCGCGTCCGCTGTCCGGCAGCAGGACGACCACCACGTCCTCGGGGCCGAGTCGTTTGGCGACCTCCAGGGCCGCGACGACCGCCATGCCGCAGGAACCTCCGACGAGCAGGCCCTCCTCCTTGGCGAGGCGGCGGGTCATCTGGAAGGAGTCCTTGTCCGAGACCGCGACGATCTCGTCCGTGACCGTACGGTCGTAGGCGCTCGGCCAGAAGTCCTCGCCGACCCCCTCCACGAGATACGGACGTCCGGAGCCGCCGGAGTAGACGGAGCCCTCCGGGTCCGCGCCGATGACCTTCACCCGGTTCTCGCTGGCCTCCTTGAGGTAGCGGCCCGTACCGGTGATCGTGCCGCCGGTACCGACGCCGGCGACGAAGTGGGTGATCCGCCCGTCCGTCTGCTCCCAGAGTTCGGGGCCCGTGGTCTCGTAGTGCGAGCGCGGGTTGTTGGGGTTGGAGTACTGGTCGGGCTTCCAGGCTCCCGGCGTCTCGCGGACCAGCCGGTCGGAGACGTTGTAGTACGAGTCAGGGTGCTCCGGGTCGACCGCCGTCGGGCAGACGACGACCTCCGCGCCGTATGCCCGCAGCACGTTGATCTTGTCCGTGGACACCTTGTCCGGGCAGACGAAGATGCACTTGTAGCCCTTCTGCTGGGCCACGATCGCCAGGCCGACACCCGTGTTGCCGCTGGTCGGCTCCACGATCGTGCCGCCCGGCTGAAGCTCTCCGCTCTCCTCGGCCGCCTCGATCATGCGCAGCGCGATGCGGTCCTTCACCGACCCGCCGGGGTTGAAGTACTCGACCTTGGCCAGGACCGTCGCCTGAATGCCTGCCGACACATTGCGCAGCCTGACCAGCGGGGTGTTGCCGACAAGACTGATCATCGAATCGTGGAATTGCACCGTGTACTCCGGGATCTCCGAGATGGTCAGGCAAGAGTATGCGTACGGGCAGGAGATCGGGCGAAGCGATTGAGTTACGCCCTCCACGGGGCAGGTAGTGCTGTGTACGGCTGTAGGGCACGGAGGAGGTGGACCGGACTGTGTCGAGAGCGAGGGTGGCACGGCGGATCGCAGCGGGTGCGGCCTACGGGGGCGGCGGCGTCGGTCTGATCGGCGCGGCGACGGTGGGCCTGGTTCTGGCCGAGGTACAGCTGGCGAAACGGCTGGTGGGCGGGGGCAAGGCACCGGTCCCGCCGAGTGCGGACGGGCGGTACGGGGTGGCGTTCGCCGGCCCCTCCGATCCGTTGCGGTTCGTCCTGCTGGGCGACTCGACGGCGGCCGGGCAGGGCGTGCGCCGGGCCGGCCAGACCCCGGGGGCGCTGCTGGCGTCCGGGCTGGCGGCGGTGGCCGAACGGCCGGTGGATTTCCGGAACGTGGCCCTGCCGGGGGCCCGGTCGGACGATCTGGAGCGGCAGGTGTCCCTGGTACTGGCGGATCCGTCGGGCGTACCGGACGTCTGCGCGATCATGATCGGCGCGAACGACGTGACCCACCGGATGCCGGCGACGGAGTCGGTGCGCTGTCTGGCCGCCGCCGTACGGAGGCTGCGCACGGCCGGGGCGGAGGTGATCGTGGGCACCTGCCCGGACCTGGGCACGATCGAGCCCGTCTACCAGCCGTTGCGGTGGCTGGCCCGGCGGGTCAGCCGGCAGCTGGCGGCGGCCCAGACGATCGGCGCGGTGGAACAGGGCGGACGGACGGTCTCGCTGGGCGACCTGCTCGGGCCGGAGTTCGAGGCGAACCCCCGGGAGCTCTTCGGCCCGGACAACTACCACCCCTCGGCCGAGGGGTACGCGACCGCCTCGATGGCGATGCTGCCGACCCTGTGCGCGGTCCTCGGGCTGTGGCCGGAGTCCGACCATCTGGACGGCTCGCGCCGCGAGGGCATGCTGCCGGTCGCCAAGGCGGCCTCCCGTGCGGCGAGGGAGGCGGGCACCGAGGTCACGGCGGCACGGGCGCCATGGGCCCTCCTCAAGCACCGCAGGCGCCGACGCCTGCCCGCCCACACGGAACCGGTGCCGCACGAGGACGCGGAGCCGGGCACGGACGACGGACCGGCGCACAAGCGCGGGTCGGGGGCGACGTGGCGGCGGGCGTGAGCGCGGCGCCGCTCCCCGCAGTCACCGCGAGACCGCTCCCTCACGGGAACAATGCGGGCGACTGAGCGGTTGCTTAGAAAAGAGGTCCGCATCACATCGCCTGTTGGGTGACCTCAGCTATACGTCCGGGTAACTTCCAAGGCAGCCCAGCCTTACAGCCTTCCTGCCTTCCAGCCCTCATGGAGCCGCGTGATGCCCGAAGCCGTGATCGTCTCTGCTGCCCGTTCGCCGATCGGCCGGGCCTTCAAGGGGTCCCTCAAGGATCTGCGCGCGGACGACCTGACCGCGACCATCATCGGGACCGCGCTGGCCAAGGTCCCCGAGCTGGACCCGAGGGACATCGACGACCTGATGCTCGGCTGCGGCCTCCCCGGCGGCGAGCAGGGCAACAACCTGGGCCGCATCATCGCCGTACAGATGGGGATGGACCACCTCCCCGGCTGCACGGTCACCCGTTACTGCTCGTCCTCGCTGCAGACCAGCCGTATGGCGCTGCACGCCATCAAGGCCGGCGAGGGCGATGTCTTCATCTCCGCCGGTGTCGAGATGGTGTCCCGCTTCGCGAAGGGCAACTCCGACAGCCTGCCGGACACCCGCAACCCGCTCTTCGCCGACGCCGAGGCCCGCACCGCCGCCCGGGCGGAGCAGACCGGCACGAGCTGGACCGACCCGCGCGAGGAGGGCCTCGTCCCGGACGCGTACATCGCGATGGGACAGACCGCCGAGAACCTGGCCCGGATCAAGGGCGTCACCCGCCAGGACATGGACGAGTTCGGCGTGCGGTCGCAGAACCTCGCCGAGGAAGCCATCAAGAACGGCTTCTGGGAGCGTGAGATCACTCCCGTGACCACGCCGGACGGCACGGTCGTCTCGAAGGACGACGGCCCCCGTGCGGGCGTCACCCTGGAGGGCGTGCAGGGCCTGAAGCCGGCGTTCCGCCCCGACGGGCTCGTCACCGCCGCCAACTGCTGCCCGCTCAACGACGGTGCCGCCGCCCTCGTGATCATGTCCGACACCAAGGCGCGCGAGCTGGGCCTGACCCCGCTGGCCCGCATCGTCTCGACCGGTGTCTCCGGCCTGTCCCCCGAGATCATGGGCTACGGACCGGTCGAGGCCAGCAAGCAGGCGCTCAAGCGCGCCGGGCTGACCGTCGACGACATCGACCTGGCCGAGATCAACGAGGCGTTCGCCGCCCAGGTCATCCCGTCCTACCGCGACCTCGGCCTGCCGCTGGACAAGGTCAACGTCAACGGTGGCGCGATCGCGGTCGGCCACCCCTTCGGCATGACCGGCGCCCGCATCACCGGCACGCTGATCAACAGCCTGCAGTTCCACGACAAGCAGTTCGGCCTGGAGACGATGTGCGTGGGCGGCGGCCAGGGCATGGCCATGGTCATCGAGCGGCTGAGCTGAGCCGCAGCGGAGGGTAGGGGTCGCCTGAGGAACGAAGGCGGCACCTGCCCGCAGCGAAGGCGAAGC